>CAZONZ010000352.1:0-4497 GCA_964581005.1 uncultured bacterium | reverse complement strand
CGAGCCATAGACTCCTGCCCCAAACCCCTCCAGCCCCTAGCCGAACTCCAATACCGAGGGATCTTCTGGAGCCAGCAAAACGGACGGGATTGGACAGTTTTCGCTTTCTTAAAGTCCAAGGACGGTTTGGGTCTTGATGTTGCCCAGGATCACAACACTCTCAATGCGATGCTGGGAGCTCTTTACCAGCTTGCTGACACTCAGATCACTGAGTTACGGGGACGGCGGCTCGAAGCGGACGACTTCCATGCCCTGCTCAACCCCGATCCCGTCCGCTCCCTCCTGCAATGGCTCAACGATCCTCAGGGTTGCCAATCCCAATGGGATCCCAACCAATGGAACTCCTTCTGTAGCATCTGCAAAACCTCCTATGCCTTCGACCCTCAGAAAGACGGAGAGATCGTAGCCGGTGAAAAGCTTGGCAATCACCCATCCAACTGGTCCACCGTCTGGGATCGGTTCGCCGAAGCCCCCAGCCGCTACCCAGGCATCCCCGAACTGCTCAGGCGATCCAAACCCGAAACCCCAGATATATTCACCCTCTCCTCCTGGCCCCAAGAGAACGAAACTCAAGAGGAGACCCTACGCAAAGCTCTGACCCATCTGAGCAACACCCCTCAATCCCAAGCCATTCACCAGATTCGCCACCTGGAATCTCAGCACGGCCAACGACGGGAGTGGATCTGGGCTGCCTTAGGACAATCCCCTCTGGTCAACGCCCTCCAGCACCTGATCACCCTTGCCCAAGAAGTCGAAACCAACCTGGGAGGATCCACCCCCACGGATATGGCCAAGCAATATACCTCCCAAGGCTGGAGAGCTGATGCTGCAGTGCTACAGGCCCTGGCCTCCGTAGAACGATCGGAAGACACCGCTGCTGTTGCCAGTGCGATCCGTTCCCTTTACCTACCCTGGCTAGAAAACGCTGCCCATCACCTCCAGTCCCTTGTGCAAACTCAGCAATACCCCCCTACCTCCCCACCTCATCTCCCTCAAGATGGAGAGTGTGTCCTCTTTGCCGATGGACTCCGCTTCGACCTGGGCCAGATCCTGCTGGAAGAAATGAACCAACGCAGCTGGCAGGTAGATCCCCAATGGCAATGGGTAGCCCTCCCTCCGGTAACGGCCACCTCCAAACCCGCCATCTCTCCCATCGCAAAGACCCTACAAGGATCAGCCTCCAGTCAAGACTTCCGTCCCGAGATCAGAGCCTCCGGCAAACCCCTCACCCCCGATCGCTTCACCTCCCTTATGACCGAACACGGGATCCAGGTCCTCTCCAAATCAGAAACCGGAGATCCCAAAGGCAAAGCTTGGACAGAGTTCGGTGACATCGACCATTACGGCCACCAACACGGAGCTCAACTGGCCCAACAGATCCCCAGTCAACTGCGCGCCCTGCTCAACCGCATCGAAGCCCTCCTCGAGGCTGGCTGGACAAGAGTCCACATCATTACCGATCACGGTTGGCTGCTCATGCCCGGAGGCCTCCCCAAATTCACATTCCCCAAGTTCTTGACAGAGACCTACTGGGGCCGCTGCGCCATCCTCCGAGAGAGCTCCATCACCGAAGCCATAAAGATCCCCTGGCATTGGTCTTCTGACATCACGCTGGCTCTCACCCCTGGGATCGGATGTTGCAAAGCAGGAACAGAGTATGCCCACGGCAGCATCAGCTTGCAGGAATGCATTACCCCCTCCTTTTCCATCTCATTGGGACTACCCACCTCAACCGCCACCCTCGGAGACGTACAGTGGATCGGCCTACGTTGTCGGATCACTGTGAACGATCCAGTAGAGGGGCTCCAGGCCGATATCCGTAGAAAGCCAGCAGATCCCACCACCTCACTAGCCAACGGGGGCAAAGCGGTCTCACTGCAAGGGAAAGTCTCCTTAGTCATCGAAGATGATAGTACAGAAGGTGAGTCAGCCATTGTGGTTCTATTGGATGCTCAGGGCACCGTCATCCACAAGCAGGCAACCATCATAGGGGGTGAGTGATGACCATCGAGCTAGATACCCTAGATCTCCATGCCGCAGAGGCCTTTGAGGGCTACATCGTCCGTAAGGATCTGGTGCGTACCTTCAGCCGTCAATATCCCGTCCCCACCTATGTCGTAGAGTTCCTCCTGGGCAGATACTGCGCCAGCACCGACCCGGAAGAGATCGAGGAAGGTCTCCAGATCGTCAGCCGTCAGTTAGCCAACCGTACTGTTCGGGCCGGAGAGGAAGAACTCTTCAAAGCTAGAGCCCGCGAGGAAGGATCCGTCAAAGTCATCGACCTGATCTCAGCCCGCCTGGATGCCCGCACTGACTCCTATATTGCCGAGCTCCCCAGCCTCCGACTTAAAGATGTCCGCATCGAAGGTGATCTGGTGCAAGAGCACGAGCGCATGTTGACCGGGGGATTTTATGCCGAAGTGGAATTGATCTACGACGCCAAGATTGCTCAAGAGAACAGCGGTCGCCCATTCGGCATTGAAAACTTGCGCGAGATCCAGCTTTCCAAAAGAGATGTGCTCTCCGTCCTGTCTAAAGGCAGGCAGCAATTCACCACACAAGAATGGAAACACTTCCTTCTTCGCAGCATAGGTCTGGAGCCCTCTCGCCTCACCGATCGAGCCCAAGATGTCATCCTCATGCGGATGGTTCCTTTTGTTGAACGCAACTTCAATCTGGTAGAGATCGGCCCCAGAGGCACCGGCAAAAGCCACCTCTTTCAACAAGTCTCCCCCTACGCCCATCTGGTCTCAGGTGGAAAAGCCACCGTGGCTCGCATGTTCGTCAACAACGCCAACGGTCAAAGGGGCTTAGTCTGTCAGTACGATGTTGTCTGCTTCGATGAGGTCTCCGGCATCTCCTTCGATCAGAAGGATGGAGTCAACATCATGAAGGGCTACATGGAGTCGGGAGAGTTTAGCCGAGGCAAGGAAAGCATCCGCGCCGATGGCAGCATCGTCATGGTGGGCAACTTCGATGTGGACGTAGAGCACCAACAACGAATCGGCCACCTCCTCTCCCCCCTTCCCCCAGAGATGCGTAACGACACTGCCTTTATGGATCGTCTCCATGCCTATCTACCTGGATGGGATATCCCCAAGATGTCCAAGGACTTCCTAACGGACCACTTTGGTCTAGTCAGTGACTTCCTCTCTGAATGCCTGAGCCAGCTCCGAAACCAAAGTCGGGTCTCAGCCTTACAAGGCCAGATCTTCTTCGGTGGAGCCCTCAGTGGTAGGGATACAAATGCAGTTTATAAAACCACCAGCGGTCTACTTAAGCTGCTTTACCCAGATCCAGAGGAGCCCATCCCACTTGAAGACATAGAGTGGGCCATCCGCCTTGCCCTAGAAGCCAGACGCAGAGTCAAAGAACAACAGAAGCGAGTGGGAGCTGCAGAGTTCCGGAACACACATTTTAGTTATCAGTTAGGGGAGGAGGGAGTAGAGAAGTTTGTTGTCACCCCTGAGCTTCAGAGCGAGAAAAGCATCGGCACCGATCCCCTTGAACCCGGCCAAGTCTGGACCATCAGCCCAGGTGGCATGGACGAGCAACCAGGCCTCTACCGAATCGAGGTCAACGAAGGTCCAGGATCCGGAGTCAAGGTCTTGAACAGGCCCATCCCACCCGCATTCACCGAGAGCGTTCGTTATGGTGAGCAGAATCTCTACGCCCGAGCCAAAGAGTTAGTAGGGGATCGGGATCCTCGACACCACGAATTCTCCCTGCAGCTAAGAGCCTTCGACACCTCACGTAGCGGCAGCCAACTAGGAATCGCCGTCCTTCTGTCCCTCTGCAGCGCTCTCCTGAAGAAAAGTATCAAAGGTGGGCTGATCGTAGTCGGTGGTCTTAACTTGGGAGGCTCGATCGAACCTGTCTACAACGCCGTGGGAATCGCTGAACTGGCTGTTGAGAAAGGAGCTATCGCTCTTCTGATCCCTGTCACTGCAAGGAGGCAGCTCTACGATCTATCGGATGAAATGGCGACCAAAATAGACATCCAGTTCTACTCAGACGTGAAAGACGTTCTTCTCAAAGCTATTGAGTAACGTTGATGGTTCCATGGAAAATCCAACCCGTTTGGATTTTCAGACACACATGAGGGAGAGAGGAAAAACAAACCTATGTATTACGAAGAATAGATTCTTACGCCTTGAGGGTTCAGAACTGTTAATGGTTTCCCATTGCGATCCAGAACTGGCTTCATGGCATCTTGCAGCTTTCCTAAATGAATAGTTGCATTTGATCCAGTACGTAGAGCACCTGTTTCTGTTGCCGCATAAGGTCTTATTTCTAGAGTAGATTTACGATCGTCGTAAGACCTTAACATCTTCTCTAAGGCATTTAAGGCTCTCATGATGAATGTCGTGAGCGGCTAGATCTCTGGGCCTGAGGATCCCAACCTCTCGTGCAAGATTAAGGATCTGCTGACGTGTCGATAGCCAGGGTAAACGCATCTAAAACGCTATTGACAAATCTCTCTATTTGTGAAACCCT
>CAZONZ010000351.1:0-4502 GCA_964581005.1 uncultured bacterium | reverse complement strand
GTCGCTTTTCCACCCCGCGCTAAAGCGACGGGGCTACCAAGCTCCCGAACTTTTTACGTGTCAACAGATTGGATCGAATTGTGAATTTGTATGAGCGAAGCATTTGAAGAATTATTTCAGGACGGGATCCGACGCTACCAAGCTGGAGAAGCTGCTGCTGATCTCATCCCAACCTTTGAGCAGATCTGCAAGGATGAACCCAAAGCTGCCGCTGCCTGGACCTGTCTGGCCTGGTTGCACCTTCTCGCTGCCACCCCCGACAAAGCCCTCAAAGCCGCCCAAAAAGCTGTCAAACTCGATCCTGTCGATGCCCAATCCCGGATCAATCTAGCCCTAGCCATGCTGGAACTAGGCAAAACCGGAGTCCGCAAAGAAATCGAGATCGTCCAACAGATCCTCGCCCGTGATCCTGAGCAGTTGGAGGGGATCGATGCCAACTTTGCTGATGGCCAAACCCGTCGCCCTGAGTGGAACTACTTAACCAAAGTCAAAACCTGGCTCTCTGGTGAGTAGGATCGCCTACCCATCGGCTAAAGATGAAGCCGAATTCTCATAAAAGTTTGCATGTTGTTGAATTTGTTTGAGAAGCTTAACACTCAACTCAGCAGCAGGATGTTAGACTCCTCTTACCTTGATTTTCTTTTTTCAACTTCAGTTAACAACAGAGGAGTACTGCCATGTCTATGGAAAACGTTCGCATCAAGCACGACACTCGCAACCACCAGGGCTTTTTTGTGCCTTACGGGGACTATACCCTCGTTGATCCCGATCGCAACGGCTGGGCCTATATCTGCGTGGATAACGCCCGTTGCTACTATGTTGATCCGGATGCCCTGACCAAAGATGTCTAAATTAGATATCCAGGTCACTCCTATCAGCTTTGATCAAGGGGTTGATCCCATTGATAACTTAACCCAGATCCTTAGCTTTTGCTTGATTGGGGTGTTATGGCTGATGGGTGTGTTTGAATCCTTGGTTTGACAAACTCGCTTGAAAAACAATTGACAATCTCTTGATAGCGTAAAGACATTGATGCAGGGAGCTGAGATCCAGCTCCCTTTTTTGTGGAGCCAGTTTTCTAGCCAACTAACGCAGGTTGCCGATCGGCCACCGTTTCGGCCATTTCGTAGAGGAGGGCCTCTGTTTCCTCCCAACCCATACACGCATCGGTGATCGAAACCCCATAGTCTAATTCAACCCCTTCTGCCCAATTTTGCCGACCTGGACTGATATTACTTTCGATCATGACTCCCATGATGGCCCGCTGCCCATTGACAAATTGCCTCACCACCTCCCGACATACATCTCCCTGCCGGGTGTGATCTTTGCTGGAGTTGCCATGAGAACAATCCACCATCACCGAGCGTGCGATCCCTTGCTCTGCCATCAGAGCCACCGCATCATTGACTTCAGCCTCCGAGTAATTCGGTTTAGGTCCACCTCGCAACACCAGGTGTCGATCAAGGTTGCCTTTTGTCTTGATCATGGCCGTCACCCCATCTTGCCCAATCCCTAGAAAACTATGAGGGTGACTCGCGGAGACGATCGCATTCAGCGCAATTTGCAACCGCCCATCCGTGCCATTCTTAAACCCAACAGGCATGGATAAACCACTGGCCATCTCCCGGTGCGTTTGGCTCTCGATCGTCCGTGCCCCAATGGCGGCCCAGCTCACCAAATCAGCCAAATACTGAGGCGTGACCGGATCCAACATCTCCACGGCACAAGGCAAGCCAATCTCATTAATCTTCAGCAAGATCGATCGAGCCAGTGACAACCCAGCCGGAATATTACAGGAGCCATCCAGACGAGGATCATTGATCAGCCCTTTCCATCCCACCGTAGTCCGGGGCTTCTCGAAGTACGTCCGCATCACAATGTGAAGATGATCCTGAGTCGCCTGCGCCACCCGCTTCAGCCGAGCGGCATAGTCGTAAGCCGCGTCTGGATCATGAATGGAGCAAGGCCCAATGATCACAGCTAAACGATGCTGCTCTCGTCCATGAATGATGTCCCGCATCACCTGACGAGCCTGCAAAACCGTTAACGCGAGATCGGGGGTCAAAGGTTGTTCAGCCTTGACCTGATTAGGAGAGATCAGGGGAGTCACCTCCAGAATGTTGTGATTTTCAGTTTGGATCGACATGATTCAGAATCCTCAAATCAGAGCACATGGGTAAACACTCAGCCAACGATCTCCACACATCAAGAAGCCCTGGGCTCAGGGGCTCAGGGCTTCGGGGGAGCATCGAAACTTTGGATCAGTTCATCTGCACAACACCCATTCGCCCTGACTGTAGCCAGGTAAAGCTAAAGTAGCTAAATCGATGGGAAGCAGAAGCAGAATACATAGAAGGGTATCGAAAAAGTCCGAGAACTAAGGGGAGCAGACAAATCTTCACTAAGTAGGCATTGGACTGAGTTCCGAAGAGATCTCCATTGGATACAATCAAAGCCTTCCTTCAGATTACCTCAGTCTCCCAGACGAGTCAACCCCGCTCTCAAGAGGTTAAGAGGATCCACAATCCAAATATCCAAGCCGGTTTGGGGGGTTTAGGCTGGAGTGCTCAGATCACAGCTAAGATAGTTAACTTCTAAGAGCGCGAGAACATAAGTCCCGCGCTGTATCCGAAGCATCAGTGTCGTGATCCATGGAGTCTCGCCGCTGCCTAAGTGGGGGGCGATGCACCCGAAGCAAGCATTTACCACTGCGCTCCAGTCGTGGCAAAATAACTCTATGTTGACGATGAACTACACCTACCGAATCGATCCAGATGCCCTGCAACAGACTGAACGGGTTCTATGAAGGGCTCGATGTATTACCACCAGGATCTTTCGTCAACGGCAGTCTGAGCAAATTGACTGCTTCTGGGGGGAGGCATAAGTGATCCGTAAAGCCTGTATCGATGACAAATTTGATCGAGAATGTTGCACCATTCACCAAAAGAAAGGTCAATGAAACGATCGCATGTCTATCCGTCACCATACCGGAAATCATGGCTCACCCGCTCCATCACACCACCGAAAGAAGCCGCGACATTATAGCCAATACGGATGCCAAAGAGTCTTGCATACGGGGACTTTGCCTGAAGGCTTTGGGCTGCCTGTAGCCCGGTTTCATCAACTTCGTAGTCACCTGTTTCAATGTTGATGATGATCATTTTGCCAATATTGTTCTCTGTCTCAACCGTTTGGCGAATTCCACCTTCGTAGATTTGGTAGGCGCGTTTCGCAACGTCTTCACTGCTTAACAGGATCGCTTGCATAGGTTGGCTCCCGATCGCCACGTTAATATCTGAGACTTGCTGATCATATCTCATCAACCCATCAGGACGGGCAGTACCCATATGGGGGCATTGGCTTCACAACAAGTTTAGCGATCTTGTAGAGATCCTTTCCTGGTTCGGCTGGGATGGGGCTCAGTAGGAAGATCCCTGCAGAAGATGCTTACTTTCAGGTGGAGTCCTTCTTTGTCAACGTAGCTTGGTGTCGAGAAGAGCCATGATCTGCCTCTCAATAAAGACTTGGCTTTCCGCTACATTCATCGCGAAGTCACATCGGAGGATAGCCCAAACAGTCCAGGATGTATTGAAATGAATGTGTTGAAGCAGAGCTTTCCTGTCCGAACGATCCGCTAGGTGAGGCGAGAACAAATCATCAATGTACTTCGACCACCTGATCCGGCCTTTCCTAAGGTACTCCTCTACTTCCGGGTTCGAGTTTCTTTTCTCTTCCGCCAGTTTTCTCATGGGCATTCTGTACTCATCGACCCGCGATTTCAGATCAACAAACAGCTTCAGGGTCTCCTCAAGAGACCGGCGCGAATCCGGAGCAGGAAAATTGAAGCGTTCTTCGAGTCTCTGCATCATGAGGATATCAACATCAAGGATACGAGCACTTTCGCTTGGGAAGAATCGAAAGAATGAGCGTCTCGATATTCCGGATCGTTCCAGAACCTCCTCGACCGCAGGCATCTTTCCGGTTTCCAGAATCAGATTCAGCATGACTTCAACCGCCCGACGCTTGTTGCTGTTTGGTCTCTGCTTCCTGATTCCAGCTTTGATCTGGTCAATCATATAAGTAGTTTACCAGTTTACCGCCAGTTGACACCACGGTGCAAAACGGGTAAAGTCTGACACTAGAGTGCCAACTTCCGTCTGAGTGGAATGGTGAGCCATGGGAAATGTATTGCAGGAAACGAAGATTGAAGCGATGGATACTGGCCGAAGACTTGTTTGGATTGCCGTGGCTCTCATCGCATGGAACACCTTTGACGTGATCGCTCACGTGGTGAATGGCTTTGTTATCGTTGGGTTCGTCGTTCTCAGCAATGTGTTGTTTGGTTCCTAACGTGGCGTGGCAAGAAGGGTTACGTCTTCTAGCCTCCGGAACTATCAGGTGCAATCGATTCTGTCGGACGATGTCTACAAAGGGATCTCAGTTACTTGAAAAGGAGGAAGGATGAAGGCACAAGTGTTCTATCGACTTGCGATCGTAGGAGT
>CAZONZ010000350.1:0-4523 GCA_964581005.1 uncultured bacterium | reverse complement strand
GATCGCAGCCCCAGAATCACAGGTGCAAGCTTGATCGCTTCGGGACGAGTCCCCAGGATCACAGCAATCTTCGGGCGGCGGGGCTGTTGGGGTGGGTGGGTGGACAAGGGGAGCTCCAACTTAGATCAGGGCATTCCATAAAGCTTGCAACTTCAGCTGGATTTCTGCAACCTCTCGATCCGGATCCGAATCGGCCACAATCCCCGCACCAGCATAAAGCCGCGCCTGAGATCCCTGGATCAGCGCTGAACGGATCCCCACGACAAACTCCCCATTCCCTTGGTAATCGATCCACCCCAACGGAGCGGCATAGAGACCCCGATCAAACGGTTCATGGGCCTGGATAAACTCACACGCCAAGTGTTTCGGCATTCCAGCCACTGCTGCAGTAGGATGCAGAGCCGCCAACAGATCGAGAAGATGCAGAGGATCCGGCATGTCTCCCTCGATCAAGGTTTGGAGGTGTTGAATATTCGACAGTTGCAAGATCTGGGGCTGGGGCGAGATCTGAGCCTCTACTCCCAACCGTTCTAACTGAGCCACGATCGACGCAATCACGAAGTCATGTTCATCACGATCCTTCTGACTTGACCAGAGTGCTGCCGCCGCCACCTGATCCTCGGCAGGGGTTTGGCCTCTTGGAGCCGATCCCGCTAACGCATCGATCCAAAAGTGACCTTGATGGACACTCAGCAAGCGTTCCGGACTAGCCCCCATGAACGTGGATCCCTCTCCGGCATTGATCGAGAACACCAGGCAATCGGGATAGGATCGCTGTAGATTTTGCAGAATCTGATCCAGGGCTACCGGATGAGGCAGTTGGGTATCCAGAGCATGAGCCACGATCACTTTGTCTAATAAACCGGATCGAATCGCACGGATCGCTCGCTCGACCGAGATCTTGAGCTTGCCCACATCCCCATAACGAGGAGTTGGAAGAGGTTGATCGCTGAAGGTCAGTATGTCGGAGCTGAGCCCATTTTGATCAGGATCCTTAATTCGTCCATTCTGAGGTTTCTCAGGATCCCTAAGCTCGGATGTCTTCAGTCCGTTGGGATCCTTAAGATCCCTAAACGTATCGCTAAGATCCCTGGACTTAAGATCACGATCCCTAAGCTCGGTTACCTGACGCTGTGGATCTCGCTGCTCATGGCCCAAGATCCCTGGGCCTACCTCAGATCCCATCCAACCGGAAGCCGCTTGATTCAAAATCGTTTCCCACCGTTTGGGGATCCCAGCCATGTGTTCCAGATCCGATCCTGGTCCCACCACCCAGTTAAACGTGATCCCCGCTTGGCCGGACTGAAAGGCGATCTGAACCTGAGGCAAACACAGCATGGCACTCGGAAATCCAGACGGGATCGACATCTTCCCCTCAGGATCAACCCCACCCACCTTAGCGGGGATCCCCGTCTGATCAAAAAACGTAAACCCACCAAACCAATGCGGTCCGGCCCAAGGAAGATCGAGATCCCCAACCACCTGAAGATGCTGAAGCTGCTGTTGAATCCAACCCTTTGCCTGCTGAAACCGCAAGGGTCCCGGCAAATGGATCGTCCAAGCTGAGCCGATCGCTAGCACTGCAAAATCTTGATAGAGCGGGTTGTGCGCCGATCGACCGCGTCTAGAGAGATAGATCTGAGGTTGTTTTGGGTAAGCCAGTTGGGGTAAGAGACAGACGGGATCAAGGGGACGGATGGCTTGGGTCAAGCTGACAATCTGGACATGCCGATGGGAGCGTGCGATCTGTTGAGCTTCCCGCAGCAACGGATCGAGGCGAGTCAAGAGCGTGGGATGGCCGAGGCGAAGCAAGAGGGCGGACATGCAGAGATCGAGGCAACAGCAAGAGGGTGGGGAACCTTGAGTCTCAGCATTATAAACTTTAGTTTCAACCGATCTGGAAGACCAGAAATAATCCTTACGATTTCTCCCAGAACCCCTCAGGATACTTGCTATGACGATCAACCCTGCCCAGGAATGGACTCCACCCTCGGATCGACGTCGGTTGTGGCTGGCTGCGATCAAACCACCGATGTACAGTGTGGCCATCATCCCGATCTGGGTTGGATCTACGATTGCCTATAGCCTGACCCAAACCCTGAACTGGTCGATCTTCTGGAGCTTTATCGGATCAGCGATCGCTCTCCTAGCTTGGACCAATATCAGCAATGATGTCTTTGATGCCGAGACTGGAGTCGATCGCTACAAACACCATTCCTTAGTCAACTTAACCGGCAATCGCACCCTCGTGTTTTGGATCGGTAACACGTTCCTGGCTTTAGGTTTTGTGGGGATTGGGTGGATCAGTTGGGTGCAACAGGATCTGACCGTACTGGGCTTAGTCTTCCTTTGTTGGATCTTGGGTTATGCCTATCAAGGCCCCCCGTTTCGCCTAGGCTATCAGGGCTGGGGCGAACTCCTCTGCTTCCTCTGCTTTGGTCCTTTGGCCGTGAATGCCGCCTACTACAGCCAAACTCAATCCTGGTCGATCACCAGTATGGCTGCCTCCATCGTGATCGGATTGGCCACCAGTTTGATCCTGTTTTGCTCCCATTTTCATCAAGTAGCTGATGATCAAGCCGTGGGCAAATTATCGCCCGTAGTCAGACTAGGAACGAAACGATCCGCTCAGTTAATTCCCTGGATCTGGGGCAGTATTTTTGGCGTGACCCTCATGGGGGGACTCTTCCAGATCTTTCCCCTTTTGGCCCTGGTAGCGGTAGCCGTAAGTCTTCAGCCTGCTGTCCAACTGGCCGATCTCTTACGCCGTCACCATGATCAACCGGATCAGATCAAAGAATCTAAATTCATCGCCGTCTCCTTTCATTTCTGGTATGGCCTAGTTCTAGGACTTTCCTTCCTGTAGTCTTGTAGACTCAGCCTCGATCTCACGATCTTTTGCAGACACAAGGATCTCTATGACCTTTCGCCACATCGATCGAGTTCGCTTCCGAGACACCGACGCTGCCCAGGTCGTCTACTTCGCCAATTTTTTCAGTCTCTTCCACATTGCCTACGAAGCATCCCTGATCGCTTTTGGTCTTGATCTCAACACCTTACTCCGCTCGGAAGCCACAGCGATCCCCATTGTCCAAGCCCGCGCTGACTATCTTCGACCCCTGTTGTGGGGCAATCGCTACTTCATCGATCTCACCCCAGAGCAACTGGCCCCGGATCGATTTGCAATCCACTATGATCTGGCGCTCCTGAGCGATGAAGGACTAGATCCAAAGTCCCAACCCCCTCCTCAAACAGACTCAAAGCATCCTGGCTTGATCAGTCGGGCCTACACAGAGCACGTCTGCATTGATCCCTCGACCCGTCAACGAGTCCCTTTGCCAGAGGAGATCCTGGGTTGGCTTGAGCATCATCAACTCAGCGGTACAGACAATCCCAATCCCTGTGATCCGGATCCGGATGATCCCAACGCTTCCCTCATCCCTTAGGCGCACGCGCATAGTCATCGCTGAAACGAACAATATCGTCTTCCCCCAAATACTGCCCGTTCTGAACCTCAATCAGGATCAAGGGAATCACCCCAGGATTTTCCAGCCGATGTTTTGTACAAGGAGGCACAAAGGTAGATTGGTTCGCCGTAATGATCTTCTCCGTCTCCCCGCAGGTCACCTTCGCCGTTCCAGCAACCACGATCCAGTGCTCACTCCGGTGATAATGCATTTGCAAACTCAGGCGATGCTTGGGATTGACCACAATCCGCTTGATCTTGTATCCCGATCCTTCTTCCAGCACCGTGAAGGAGCCCCACGGACGCATCTCAGTATGCAGATCAGAGGCTGTACCAGCAGTTGGATTCACAACAGCTGTGAGTGAAGTGGTTGGCGAAGCCGTTGAGTCTAACATCATGACGAGATCCCTTATAGTTGTTGGCTAGTTTACCCAAATACCCCAGCAGCAATATTCAGCGTATTGGCACAGACTTGGAGGTTGATTCCCCTTCAGCCCCATCTATCAAATTCACGAGTCCAGCGAGATATCAACTTAGCGTGACCCTGACTGATAGTGCTGCGTAAATCCTTCAATCAGAGCTTCCAGAGGTTCTACATCCTGATCTCCCAACTCGGCGTGAGCCTCTTCCGACACTTGATGAACGATCTCTGGGGCCAAGTTGAGAGTCTGCACCAATGTTTGAAAAGCAGCTTGCTCAGCCATGTTAACCAAAGGCTCTCCAGGAGTTCGAGCACTGGCCGCGATCACCTGATACCCTAACTTCAACACCAACCGCCGTTCCGCCTCATCCTTGAGTTTAGGAATGACTTCCGCCAACGGGATCTGCTGATTGAAATAGTCCTTAAGCTGATCGGTTAGAGCCGCTTGCTGATCCGGATCGCTAGCAAACCGCTGGGACAAGTTTGTGGCCATCACATCGATCTCAGCAGGTTCTAAAATCCCATCGGACCAAGCCATTGCTGTAACAGCTCGGAGCAAGTTCATTTGCTGAGGAGTAATCACGGGGGGAGTATCCATCGCATGTCCGGAGGCCACCATAGCCAAGCTCCTGAGAT
>CAZONZ010000349.1:0-4531 GCA_964581005.1 uncultured bacterium | reverse complement strand
GTTTCTTTATCGACAAAACCAGGATGGGCTCGCAGCACCGGATCCCAAATCTGGGCATCCTGCTCGATAAAAGCCTCACAGCCCTGGGGTGGGATCCGAAAGCGAAGGACTTCAATCACCATCACGTAAAATCTCCGATACGTTTGGAAGCCCTGTCTATGAGCGAGCAGGGAGGAAAAACGAACGTGCGGATGATCGCCGCCTTCATCTTCACAGGTGATATAATTGTGGAATGGAACAGACTCTCACTATCGTTTGCAAGCTTCAACCCACTCCTGAGCAAGCCACCAAAATGGATGATTTGCTCAGGGCGTTTGCGGATGCTTGTAACTATGCCAATGAACAGGTCAAGCCAGGGATAACCAGCAAGACCACGATTCAAAGCATGGTTTATCAGGACATCCGCACTCGGTTTGGGTTGAGCGCAAATCAGGCTGTGAGAGTTTGTGCCAGAGTCGGAGCTAACCGAAAAGCTGCCAAGAAGAAAGGCAAGCCCGTTCAAAAGTTTGCTCCAACATCTGCTGATTACGATGCTCGGATCTTTGATTTCAGGGAGAAGGATAAAACTGTCAGCTTGACCCTGCTGGGTGGCAGAGAGCATATCCCCGTTGTGCTGGCTAACTATCAAGCTGGCAAGCTGAAGGGGCGTAAACCGACTTCGGCTCAACTCTGCAAGCATCGTGACGGGTTGTTTTATGTCCATATCCAGTTGACGGACGAAACACCGGAGCCAACCAAATCGGATAAGGTGATCGGCGTTGACTTTGGTCGTAGAGACATTGCAGTCACCTCTGAGGATGAAAGATGGGACGGACAAGAGATTCAACAGGTTAGGGACAAGTTTTCCAGAGTGAGGGCATCGCTCCAACGCAAAGCATCGAAAGGCACAAGGTCTACTCGCCGTAGAGCGAGGCAGATTTTGAAACGGCTGTCGGGCAGAGAGCGACGCTACCAGCAATGGTTGAACCACAACATCAGCACGAAAGTTGTCGAGTCTGCTAAGTCCATCAATGCAGCGATTGCGATTGAGGATTTGACGGGTATTCGAGAACGCACCAATCAGCAACCGAGAAACAAGACGGAACGTAGACGCTCGAATAGTTGGGCATTCTACCAGTTGCGCCTGTTTCTGGAGTACAAGGCAGTTAAGGCAGGGGTTGAACTGGTTGCTGTCCCACTTGCTTACACGTCGCAAACTTGCCACGTTTGCAACCATGTTGGACTGCGAACTGATAAGCGGTTTAAGTGTGGTAACTGTGGCTGGCATGGTGACGCTGATTTGAATGGAGCAATCAATATTTCTAAGCTTGGGGCTGTTTTTGTAAGCCAGCCCGGAGGCTCGGATTTAGCGTGTTCTTTGAACCGTGATGATTCAGGGCTACTACAAGACTCCTTGATGTTGTGCGTGGGCGAAAGCCCCCGTGCTTCAGCCGGGGGTTAGCTTACCAATGAACCTGCCCTGATCGGAGTCTTGTGCCTTAATCTAACCTGATCCCCAATCTAACCTGACCCTATTGCCAAGTGAACCACCCCCACTGCTAAAACTGAAAAAACCCTTGATCCGATCGGGTATCCCATACCTAGCGATCCAGGGTGATCCTCCGTTCCAAGTTCCTGACTGTCTAACACCTATGCCACCCATGTTTCCCTCCTCTCCCTTCGCTAAAGCTGCTTCAGGTATTCAGCCGGATCCTTCCAGGGATGAACAGCCTGATTCTGCTCATCTCTCTCGCCGACAGATTCTCCACTCCAGCTTGGCGCTTGTGGGTCTAGCCTTATGGCCTTGGTCTAGATCTTCATCTCCGGAGACCGGATCTCGTCTTGATCGGATCACTTTTGGGACCAGTTGGTACGCCGAAGCCGAACATGGTGGGTTTTATCAAGCCCTAGCCACTGGGATCTATGCCCGCTATGGATTAGATGTCACGATCAAAATGGGTGGCCCCACAGTCAACATCTTGCAACTGTTGGTCGGCGGAGCAGTTGATTTTGCGATGGGATCCAGTATTGACGTTCTAGCGGCCCTAGCTTCTGGGATCCCCGTCACCACGGTTGCTGCCATGTTCCAAAAGGATCCCCAATGTTTGCTAGCTCATCCTGGAGTGGGTCATGATCGGCTGGAGGATCTCAGAGGCACACCGATCCTGGTCTCGCAGGGGGCGAATCTAGGTTACTGGCCGTTCCTCCGAAGTCGGTATGGATTTACAGATGATCAGAAACGCCCCTACAACTCCAACCTGGCCCCATTTCTACTGGATGAACACGTTGTCCAGCAAGGCTATATCACTGTGGAGCCTTACCGGATCGAGAAAGAAGGAGGCTTCAAACCTGTGATCATTCCCCTGGCGGACTACGGCTATAATCCTTACGTCACGACGATCGAAACGACTTGTAAGCGGGTCAACTCTAATCCCGATCTTGTGCAGCGGTTTGTTGACGCCTCCATTCAGGGATGGTATAGCTACTTAGAAGATCCAACTCCTGGAAATCAATTGATCAAGCAGGATAACCCCGAAATGACAGACGATCTTCTCGCCTTTAGCTTGTCTACGATCAAGGAATACGAGATTCTGACAGCAGGTGATGCGGCAACCCTGGGGATTGGAGCCATGACAGAAGATCGGTGGCAATCCATCAGCGCCACCATGCGAGAAGTTGGACTGATCACTGATCAGATTGACTATCACAACGCCTTCACCTTGGAATTTGTCAACCGAGGGGTTGAGTTTTACCGAGCTTCGTAACTTTAGATACTGCAGGATCCTGAATTTGGCCCCTACCTTGCAGCTCATACCTTAAAGTCTTCAAAGCTTCCTATGAAGCGCAAGATCTCTATTATTTAGGGTTTCAGATCATGGCCATCTGCTCAGCTGCTCCGTGAAACCTCAAGGGTTGTTTGTCCGTCAGAAGTTAAAACCTCAGGCGATCTACGGTTTGGCTGTAGTAAAATCTAACAATTCAAACTCAAGCTAGTGTTTCCCCGTCAGTGTTCCGTTGATCACCGTTCCATGAATCGTTGCCTGTTAGGAGGAGCCGTTCACCATGAGAAACGCCCCGTATGGATCCGAGTCTGTTCGTCCTGGAGATTCTGCCACTCCTGAGACTTTCCCTCCTCATCTCGGTCGGGATCTCTCGTCTATGCCTCAGAGTCTGAATCCCCTCCGTCGTCGCTCCTTCCTCCGCTATGGCTCAGCAGCCCTGGGAGCAGGCGTATTCAGCTTGGTTCAGGGGAATCGCTCAAGTCGAGGATCGGCTCAGGCCCAATCCCAGCCCAATAAAGTGACTTACGCTACAAATTGGTATGCTCAAGCGGAACATGGTGGATTTTATCAAGCAGTTGCCACTGGGATCTACGAGCAATATGGATTGGATGTCACGATCAGGATGGGTGGACCTGGCGTTAACGTGACTCAACTGCTGATCGGGGGTGCAGCTGACTTTGTGATGGGATCGGGGTCGTCTGCGATCCGGGGCGTGGCCGAAGGGTTGCCTGTCGTGACGGTTGCTGCAATATTTCAAAAAGATCCTCAGATTTTACTGGCTCATCCTGGTGTCGAGCGGATTGAGGATCTCAAGGGTAGGCCCATCTTTCTGGCTCAATCTGCACTGACCAATTACTGGCCATTTCTGCGGGCTAAATACGGATTCAGTGACGATCAGATCCGGCCCTACAATTTCAATTCTGGACCCTTTTTGAATGACAAAACTGCAGGTCAGCAAGGCTACTTAACCTCTGAACCGTTTGCGATCGAACAAGAGGCTGGCTTTGAACCTGTGATCTTTCTGCTAGCGGACTATGGCTACGATCCGTATGCTACTACGATCGCAACGACTCAGCGGCAGATCGCAACCCAGCCGGATCTGGTCCAACGCTTTGTGGATGCCTCAATTAAGGGATGGTATAGCTATCTGGAGGATCCAGCCCCAGGTAATGTGTTGATCCAGGAAGCCAATCCAGAGATGAGTGATGCCCAGCTAGCCTATAGCTTCGCCAAGTTACAGGAGTATGGGATCTTGCAGTCAGGTGCAGCGGAAACCTTAGGGATTGGGGCTATGATCGATGAGCGCTGGCAAGGATTTTTTCAACGGATGGTTGAGGTTGGTGTGTTTGAGCCAGAGACGAACTATACTCAGGCATACACACTCAAGTTTGTCAACAAAGGGATCGAAGCTTATGACCCAGAAGTCTCAGAATCTTAGAGATCTTTTACCGTTTGGAGACGGCTCCGGCAGGGATGGAGATTGAGGCTCAGGGAGAGATCAGTGGGATCCCGACGTCAGAGTAGTTTGGTGTGAATGCGGTGACGGTGAAGGTTGAGGATCAAGAGGATAAGGGTTGAGCTCATTCAAAGATCTAAGTGTTTCGTCTAAGGTCGGCCAGCCATTCTGGGGAGGCGTTTATGGATTGGGATCGAGTCCCAAGTCTCGCAACCGCTGGCGCAGTTGGTTTTCTGGTCCAGGTTGTAGTAGATGGTTAAGTTGCCGCTGACGTAGAAGTCACGCCGATGTCGCCACCACCACTTGAGGGTGT
>CAZONZ010000348.1:0-4538 GCA_964581005.1 uncultured bacterium | reverse complement strand
AGAAAACGACTCAAGGATCCAACAATGGCAGCCGCTGTTTGATCTTGATGATCGGGACGGGTGATCAGTTCAAATTCTTCAGGATGGATCATGAAGCCTAATTCCAGTAACACAGAGGGACAATGGGTTGGTCGGATCACCGCCAGACTAGCGAAATAGTGCCCATAATCAGGTTGTCCTAGCGCCTGGATCAGATCCGTATGCAGGGCTTGCGCAAGTGGACGACTGTGAGGGTGATACCAGAAGCTGCCGATCCCGTGAGTAGACTCTGGATCCCCGTCATCAGGTAGAGCGTTGTAATGCAAACTCAAAAACAGATGGGGATGTTCTCGTTCTTGGAGCTGGGCTCGATCCACCAAAGAGACAAATCGATCGTCGGAGCGGGTTAACCAGACTTCAGCCCCCTGTTGCTGCAACCGATCCCTAACGAGCAAACCCACAACCAAATTCAGCGCCTTTTCGGGATACCCATTAGGCCCCAGAGCTCCCAGATCTTGACTGCCTCCGTGCCCAGGATCAATCGCAATCTTCAGCCCTTGAAAGGGATCCGATCCTTCGATCGCTGGAGCATGACGGATCCGGAGTACCAGGATTGTGTCTTGATAGATGGCTTCATACCCCCAAGCGTATTCCCGACTCAAATGCAAGGTAAACCGAACCCGATCGGGATCCAGTTGCATCCAAGTGACCGTCTTAACCAAAGGATCCGTGGGATCCAGCTGCAAAAAGTCGGTTTGTAAGGAAGCCTGATCAATATCGAGGTGGATCCGGCCTGGTTCTTCCGTCACCGTGTAGGGTAAGCGCTGGCTGAGTGGGATCCTTAATTCGCTCCATTCTCCCGATCGAGTTAATTCCGCCCCTCGGATCAGGCTGTGGGGAGGCTGGGGAACTGCGAGGATCTCGGCTTGGCTAGCAGCGATCCATTTGTGGGTGCGGGTACGGATCCAGTCATCCTCTCGACCTGTCACAGTGGCTTGGACTCCTTGGGGCCAGGGCGAGAGTCGGATGAAATCATAGCTGGGTCCAGTCCGGATCACGGCTGCATCGGTGATCGATCGAACAACTAAAGGCGTGTCGGGATCCAAGATCCTGAGCTTCCCCGTTGGAGCCGTAAGGGTTTCCCCCTGGCTGGTGAGATGGATCTGAGGCACTGTTGTTTGACCTGCGAGACTCAGGGGTAGACGAGCACATCCCTGATAGAGTCCCGGTTGAACGTGAGATCTGGCCTCGATCGAATCCGTCAACATAGACTTTGAACTTGGCAAGATCCTCGTTTCAGAAACAGGAGTCAGAGGAATGCGTTGATCCCAGAGTTGAACATCAACCGTGGCCTGCGGTGTTCCGATCACTTCAAAACACACCAGATCCTCCGGCCATCTCCAGATCTCAGCTTGAGGTTGGATTGTATCGGTCAAGATCGCAGGTGTTGTTGGCACAGTACGGATCAGATTCTGTCGGATCACCTGGCGAGTAAACTGTTCTGTGGTTCCAGTGGCAGAGATCAGTTCAAAGGTAAATGCATTGGATCCAAACATAAGCGGAAACCGAGGCGCAAAATGACCTGCAGGACTGCGATGGATCGGTTGCTGATTGATCCGAACCTCGAAGGTTGGTGGAGCGGTTCCCACAAAAAAGATCGACTCGGACGAGGTGGTGTGATCGGGAGGCGGGTAGACAATTTGCCAGGATGATGCGTGAGTTGGAGGCATGATCAATCCCCCGCAAACCAGCAGGATAAGGCACGAACGGTGACGATTTAACTCTACAACCATACCACTCCTAACCGATCAGGACTCCCAAGCTTCAATCAGGATCATACTGGCAAACAAACTACATGCATGACCAGTCCTCCACTGGAACAAGATTAATCTTTTCAAAATCCTGAAGATTCCGAGTTATCACAGTGAATCCATTCACCCTGGCAATAGCAGCAATACGGCAATCCTGAGGCCCAATTCGCCGGATAGTATTGGGAAGAGATCGATCAATATGTTCTGCTTCCTCTGTGTAAGCTAACCGTTGGTACAGAGCAATCCCATCCAGAAGTTGCTCAAACAGTCGATAAGCAGAGGGGCGGTAACTGGATCCTGTGATGTGAGCAAGGGATCCTTGCAAAATTTCCTGAGCCGTGATGCTAGTGATCAAGATAGTGTTGGCGGATTCTCTAGATACTCGTGCAACCAAGCTCGGATACTGCAGCCTACGAGTTAGGAGATGACTGAATGTATCTGTGTTAAGGACGTACATGAGTCGATTCGTCGTAATGGATTGGATCGTGACGATCCTGTTCCCTCTGGATCCGAATGATCTCTAGCACAGCTTCCCAATCCGGCCCCTCAAGCTGGCCAATGGCCGGGGCCAATGGATGTAGGGCAGCATTTTTTTCGGTTTGAGATCTATGTCCTAGCTCACCAGATCGATCTTCTATCTTGGTATTTGACATGGGATTTTCCACCTATCATTTCTATCGAACGATCGTAGCTTAGAGTGCTGTCCATTGAACGCGATCCATGCAAGGCAGCGAGAGTCAACACACAACAAAGTTATTTCTCCTCAGCCTTGAGCCGCTGATATTGCTATGGATTATGAAACGGATCAAACGAGGGCTACGAAAGCCTACCATACCCGACTGCAGCACAAGAATATGGATCGGAGTTACCCCCGATCCAACGTACTTCAATGATGGCTTGAGATCCTTAGGATCCTAGATCTTAGAGGTTGCTGCTTCCCGTTGATCGGGTGTGACAGCTGGAGCTTTCTGCAGCGCAAAGTAGAGCTTGTTCAGCGCATTCATGTAGGCCAGAGCGGAGGCTACAACAATGTCGGTGTTGGCGGAGTGACCCGAAAAAATGCGATCCTCATGCTGGATCCGAATCGTCACCTCACCGATCGCATCGATCCCAGCCGTAACCGACTGCACCGAAAACTCGATCAAACGGTTGGGGATCGGAACCACTCGATTAACCGCTTTATAGACCGCATCCACCGGACCTGTTCCCACAGCCGCATCGACCAACTCTTCGCCATCTGGAGTCAAGATCTTGACCGTTGCCGTGGGGAACTCATGATCCCCACAGACCACTTGAACACTCTCCAATCGGTAGACTTCTGGCCCCTGCTGGATCTCGTCATTCACAATCGCTTCGAGATCCCAATCGGAGACTTCTTTTTTCTTGTCCGCCAGATCCTTAAAGCGGAGGAAAGCTTTGTTGAGATCTTGTTCGGACAGATCAAATCCAAGCTCGTGCAGGCGGGATCGGAAGGCATTGCGACCGGAATGCTTACCCAGAACAAGAGTATTCGATTGCAAGCCGATCGTTTGGGCATCCATGATCTCGTAGGTTTGCCGATTTTTGAGGATCCCGTCCTGGTGGATCCCGGACTCATGGGCGAAGGCATTGGCTCCTACGATCGCTTTGTTGGGCTGGACCAACATGCCAGTCAGGTTCGAGACCATGCGAGAGGTTCGATAGATCTCCTGAGTATGAATGTGGGTTAGGGGTTTCTCAGACTCGATCGGCAGACCGAAAAAGGGATTGAAGTAATTGCGCCGGACATGAAGGCCCATCACGATCTCTTCCAGGGCTGTGTTGCCTGCCCGTTCGCCTAAGCCATTGATCGTCACCTCCACCTGGCGAGCACCCTGCTTGATCGCTTCCAGGAAGTTAGCGGTTGAAACACCTAGATCATCATGCCCATGCACGGAGATCACCGCCTGTTTGATGTTGGGCACATTGGCGCGAATGCCTCGGATCAGATTGCCAAACTCTTCCGGCATCGTGTAACCAACGGTATCCGGGATGTTGACGGTCTTGGCTCCACAGCGGATCGCCAGCTCTAGCACTTGGTAGAGAAATTCAGGATCGGATCGGCCTGCGTCTTCGGGGGAGAATTCGATATCAGGCAACAAGCTAGCGGCGTAGGAAACCATGTCTTCGACGGTGGCCAGCACCTCTTGGCGAGTTTTGCGCAACTTGTATTTCAGGTGAATGTCGGAGGTGGCCAGGAAGGTATGGATCCGAGCTTTGGCTGCCGGTTGAAGGGCTTGATAAGCAGCATCAATATCGTGCTTGGTGGCTCGTGCTAAGCCGCAGATCGTGGGGCCGTCTTGGGTACCAACCTCTCTAGCGATCCGTTGGACAGCTTCAAAGTCGCCGGGGCTAGAGAATGGGAAACCTGCTTCGATGATATCCACACCTAGTCGCGCCAGTTGCCGAGCGATCGTCAGCTTTTCATCCCCATTCAGAGTGGCACCGGGGCACTGCTCACCATCCCGCAGGGTGGTATCAAAGATCAGCACATGATCGAGGGTTTGCAGATCGAGCAGGGCGGTTGAGGCCGGAGTGGAAGCAGCGATCGGAGTCGAGCTGGGATCTGGGGCAACGGCGGGATCCATAAATCATCCTATTGAGTTACAACAGTCTGTATTTTGGCATTTCTTCCCCCGCGTAGTGTCTTATTTACCCAAAAAATGATACTGAACAGCTGCTGCTGAGAGAGCGTGGCAGTCCATCTCTAGGTTCTACAGCAACTGCAAG
>CAZONZ010000347.1:2987-4539 GCA_964581005.1 uncultured bacterium | reverse complement strand
CGTTGGTCTCCCTGTGAAACGAGAATCCCCGGACTTCAGGACGGAGAGCGTCAAAGTTGCAACCTTTCTGCGCTTGGGAATCGGCCACTCTCTGGATGGAGTGCTCTTGGGATGATCCCGATGAACAGAGAGGAGATCAACTCAGGAGATCAACTCAGGAGATCAACTCAGGAGATCAACGATGACACCCCTGATCACAGCACCACCCTGTTCTCAGGTTGTTTTGGAGGGGGTCAGTTGGACAACCTATCAAGCTCTGATCCACGATTTGGAGTCGGAACCCGGCAAGCGGTTGACTTACGATCAAGGAACATTAGAGATCATGGCCCCGTTAGCCTTGCATGAACGATATAAGCGAGTTCTGGGGCGGCTGGTAGAGGTGATCACAGAAGAAAAGGGAATTGAGATCGCCAGCCTAGGATCGACCACTTGGAGTCGGGCGGATCTGCACAAAGGACTAGAGGCCGATGAGTGCTACTACATTGGCCATGAGAAGGCTGTTCGCGGCAAGCCTGAGATTGATTTAACAACCGATCCTCCGCCGGATCTGGCGATTGAGGTTGACATCACCAGTAGCTCTCTGAATCGTTTGGAGATCTATGCAGCCTTAGGCGTACCCGAAGTGTGGCGTTATGACGGGACCATCCTGAGGATCTACCGTTTAGTTGAGGGAGAATACCATTCAGAATCGGCTTCAACCGCAATACCTCAATTACGGTGCGAGGATATTCTAAGGTTTGTGGAAGCTAGCCAAGCCATGGGGGAGACCAGTCTAATCCGTAGATTTCGGGAGTGGATCCGAGAACATTGAGCAGATCGTTAGCAATACTGTGCGATGGATCGTGATCAGTGATCAGCAAAAGGCATGGGTCGTTCTGTCGTGTATTCCTGAGCTCTGAAATGTTGTATGGTCAAAATTGTTTTAGTTGCACCAGAGATCCCCTCAAACACAGGCAATGTTGCTCGAACTTGTGCAGCAACTGAGACTCCGCTTCACTTGGTGGATCCTTTGGGGTTTCAGCTGAGCGATCGCTATCTCAAACGAGCTGGACTAGATTATTGGGAAGCGGTTGAGTTGCACCGACATGCTTCCTGGCAGGATTTGTTCCAAGCTCACCCTCAGGATCGTTACTGGTGCTTCAGTGTTCGAGGCCAACGGATCTATACAGATATTCTCTATGATCCAGATGACTGGTTAGTGTTTGGGAGCGAGACCCAAGGATTACCTCCCAGTCTGTTACAGCAGTTTCCAACCGCGCGGATCCCGATCACAGGCTCTGTCCGCAGTCTGAACTTGTCCAATGCTGTAGCGATCGTTTTATTTGAGGCTCTACGTCAATTTCAAGTGAGGGGGCTGAGCTATTGAGCTGCGATCTGGCTGGTCAGCGATTCCGATGGAGTATCCCCATAGCCAAACGGAACGTCATCCGGTAGAATGGCTCCCGTGATCAAGATCATGGCAGTCACGATCAAAGCAGGCAACAGCGGGTTTTGAGCCCAATCCATCTCGGTCTCTGGTTTCCGTCTAGCCCGTCGATTGCGTTGAAAAGAG
>CAZONZ010000347.1:0-2887 GCA_964581005.1 uncultured bacterium | reverse complement strand
TTTTGTGGTGAGCTGATCGGGTCAGGAGCCCAAGCTTTCCTGAGAAAAAAGGTAAACAACTGTTGCTGGAGTAGCAGGCTGGAGTGCGGTGATCTTCACTTGTTGCCAAACTTGTTGCCAAAGAGATAAGAAAACTTGGTGAACTTTCCTCTCAGAGCTAAACCTTGTTACTTCATTAACGGAAGAAGTTTTGCGTTGCGTCAGGTTAGTTTAGCTTATAATTCCTGTAGCCTGTCTAGCTCACGTTATCGTTTTCTTCTCCCCTCCTCAAGGTCTCGCCCTTATGCTAAGCCCGAAGTCGAAGCTCTTGAAACCCCTCCTTCGCCTGATCATGGTTGTGGTTGCTGCCATCAGTGTTGCATTCCTCCTGATCCAGCCTGCTGCATCCCAATTCCAGTTGCGTCAAGCGTCTACCTTAGTGGGTGGCCTAACCCAGATCCGAGTCTCTCCAGCTTTTGAGGGGAATCAGCCAATCCTGACGATCGGAGATGATATCCAGCTGATTGGCTTTAGCAGTCCTGATCTCGACTACAGTCTCTACGCGATTCCGTTTACCTCATTCCACGGCTCGAATCAGATCACTCTCCCCGCTGGGACAAGAATCCAGTTCAGTCAGGAAACTCCAAAGACAGCAACAGTATCCGTGTACAACGTGAGTACGGGTAACACTATCCAAACACTGATCCGTTCATGATCGCAAAAGCTCTCCTGCTGCTGAGTCAGAATTCCATTCCTCTCTAGCTTTTAATCGGTCTGTATCCGTCCTGAAGGATGGTTTGCGGAGCTACATAGTCAGAAGATCGGATCAAGGGGTGCTGATGCAAGATTGCCTCTATTTCCCGTATTTCCATTTCCGAAAAACCATCTTCTCTTTGATCTTTATGGATTCTGGCCATGCTTGTCCCTGCTTGAGAGTCTTCGTTAAAAGCTGAGAGAGCAGCAGGGATATCTTTGCAAGGTAGGCCAATCATACTGAATAATGCTGATAAAGTTTCAGAAGATCGATTGGATAGATCTTCATATTTTAATGCTGGCATGGTTATCCCTTGCTGATAGAACCTCATATATCGATCCATTAACAGCAACCACGAAAGCGTCAGTTGCTGGATCGATGAAAGAGTTGAATCTATTTGAGTAATACCCAGTTCTTGCAGATCGATTTGTCTATTATGAAAACTTTTCCACCATTTTAGTGCATTTTCTAAAGAGCCTTGGAGTGAAACACCGGAGTCAATTCGCATCTTATGGAGGGAAGCAATCCATCCCAGAGCAGATCGATAGAGGAAGAAGTGATGGGCATCAGGGAATGCCATGATGAACAAATCTAGAGCTTCAAGAGAGAAGCTACGTAACTTAATAACTCCAATTGATGAACACGAGCTATCGTAGGATCTGAACAAGAATTTAATACTACTTCTAATGAGCTGAATTAACTCAAGATCCCGGCTTCGATCAGGAACACGGAGAAAGTGAATCGGGGCTATGGCGTCAGGCTCAGATAAACTGATCACAGGCTCCACTCGATTGAACGCTTGATGCAAAAGCGTTGATCCACATCGACCAATGTTGTGAATAAATACCAGTTTTGAAATGTTTAAGTTAACTTGATCGGCTAACTGGTTGAATTCATCATAGCCTACACCAAACAAGCCAAGTGCTTGCTCAAATTGAGCCTGATGCAAAAATGGGCTTAGGGAAGGATCAACATAAGGAGGCAGCTCAGCAAAAATTGCAGAACGAGTTTGATCATCCAAGCAGTAAAGACTCATATTTGCATGATTCATAAGATCTTCAACTGCAATTGAGCCCAAATCAAGAGGAAGGAAGTCTCGTAGAGTAGCTGGAAAGGCAGGAGATCGGTTTTGTCGAGCTTGAATAGCAATGATCTTTGCCTGCATGATTCCCCCTTATGACTCCGATGTCATCATCATGATTAAGTTTCAGAGTGTCAAGGATCCTCTCTTCAAATAGTCCTTACACTCTGACTTACACTCTGAGAGGATCGATCTGAACTAGAGAACTAGTTTTAGCTTAGCACAAAGAAGATCAGCATACCTATCAGGATGATAGTGATGATCACATGGATTGGGGTGTAGGAATTCAGGTTTAATGATACCATTAGAACCTAAGCAATCGGAGTCAAGATCTATAAAGATAAAGTTATTTGATCGGCAAAATGCATGTATTTCTTGGTTGAACTTTAGAGTAAGCTGAGTTCGTTCTAGCTGAGTAGCAGTAACTTCCCGTCTTGCATTAGCAACTTCACCCCAATTATTACCATCTTTGATTGTTGGTAGTGGAGCACTTAAAACAACAGGAGAGAACATCGTAGAGAGTTTATGGATAAAGTTAGTATATGTTGAAGTTGCTTTTATTAGCATTGTATCCACATCAGAATTGTACCTTTTAGCCCTATACCAGATTACAAATCCAGTATCAACCTCCCCAAGCAAAAGAATCACTCTTTTCCCTTTGAATTCAAAAAGTGAATTGAAAAATAACTTGTAGGCTTGAGTCTTCGAGTTAGGATTTGCTAGCCCTGATGCAGTTGCTCCTCCCACTGGAAGAATAATAAAAGAATAACTCTCAAAAACTACATTAAAAAGCCAGTGACCAAAAATCGAGGCGTGGGAATCTCCCAAAACAAGGATTTCCTCTTGTCCTATCTTATGACTAGGACAACTATTAGAGATAATTTCGACACCTAATCGCTCACTCAAGGCATTGAAATCGGGATTCATTTGCATAGAAATTGTATGCCCACTAGCTATTCCAACTTCTCTCCTATCAAGAACTAGCTCCTCTTATCTAAAACGATTCTAGAAATCAACCTAAAGATGGGTGAGACGCTGCAATAGATCAGCAGCATGAAGTTCCGGCTTGATCT
>CAZONZ010000346.1:0-4556 GCA_964581005.1 uncultured bacterium | reverse complement strand
TGAGTCAAGAATCTCCGACCATACCCGTTAGGGGTGGGGGGAGAGCGTCAACGGGGCCAGGATACGGGTGTGCCGTGGGTTGGTGCTGAGCTGCATCGCCTTTGCGCTGGCCCACTGGGGGTATTTGAGCCTGGAGAGTCCAGCACCGCTAGATTGGGGGCAAGCAGCCCAAACAGCTCTGGAAGCCTTTTTCCCTCAGGTTGTCCTGGCTATGGCCCATCAGGGGCTGGAACGATTACGATCTCTGGCTCAGAGGCTCGGTTTCGACTTTCATCTCAACTGGTGCAAGATCTGAGCTAAACAGGTCTGGACTCCGGTTCAGATCTGCAAGCTGTGTCAGTGAACCCAGGCTCCCCGCGCCTTTAGGGCGAGGAGTGTCAAAAACCCGCGATCTCAGGGCAACCTGCATGATCAGCAATCAATCGCTTTGATCTCGCCTGTGGTGATCTTGTCAACGATCAACTCTAGCAGTTCGTGCTCTTCCGGGGAGATCTCTTGATCGGCAAGCACAGCATCCATGATCTGTTTTTGTTCGTCACGAGTTAGAACTTTGTCCTCAAGGGCGCGATTGACAAGTTCTTTCAGATCGGTCAATTCCACAATAGTGCTCCTGGATGACAGTCAAGGGTCAGGTAACCGTTTGATGGCTGCATGGACAGAAGCCGGCCAACAGTCGGTCACCCTGCAGCAACCCTCAAGATAACAGGAAAGGGATACCCCAACTCTCCCAAAATCATCTCCTTATCACAGTCTGGGCCATCAGGCCGCAAACTGCTCCTATCATCCATCTCGCGTATGGGACTGTCAAGAATGGTTTGGGCTTGGAAGGGGAGAAGCCTTCAGAGTGATCGATTTCAAGGCCAGCCTGATCCGCCTAGGGTGTGATAAGAATTGAGAGGAGTTGAAGATCGTGTGTTATTCATTAGCGGTTACACTGAGCACGAAACATGCTGAATCAGGTTGGTGTGATTGGGGGCGGACAGCTGGCGCAGATGCTGGGAATGGCTGCCAAATCCCTAGGGATCGAGATGTATGTGCAAACGGCGGATGCAGCTGATCCGGCGGTTCCTGTGGCTGCAGGTGCGATTCTGGCCCCACTGAATGATCCAGATGCCATCTTGCAACTTGCGACTGGGGGGCGTGTTTTGACGTTTGAAAATGAGTTTGTTGATCTAGAGGTGCTGCGCCCACTGGAGGAGGAAGGGATCATCTTTCGCCCCAGTTTGGAGAGTTTGGCGGTGATCCTGGATAAGTATGAGCAGCGCCGCTATCTGCAGAGTCTAGAGCTGCCTGTCCCTCAATTTATTGCCCTCGATCCCCATCCAGATCCGATGAGTTTGGCGGATATGAAGTTTCCGCTGGTCCTGAAAACTCGACGGCACGGCTATGACGGACGCGGCACCTGGATCCTCCAGAGTCAAGCCGATTGGGAGCAGGTGTTGCAGGAGGTAGGGGATCAACCGTTGTTGTTGGAAGAATGGATCCCGTTTGAGCAGGAACTGGCGGTGATCGCGGCCCGATCGGTCAATGGCGATATGGTGATCTATCCGGTGGCCGAAACTCAGCAAGAGGATCAAGTCTGTCGGCGGGTGTTTGTGCCTGCTGCGATCCCGCCTGCGACGGCTCAGGTGATCCAATCGATGCTGCGGGTCTTGATGCAAAATTTGCAGTGGGTGGGGACGCTGGCAGTTGAGCTATTTCTCACTCCATCCGGCGAGATCTTGATCAATGAATTGGCTCCTCGGACTCACAATTCGGCCCATTACACGTTGGATGCCTCTCACACATCTCAATTTGAGCAACATTTGCGAGCGGTGTGTCAGATGCCGCTGCGATCGGGGGAGTTGATCAGTGGGGGAGCGGTGATGGTGAATTTGTTGGGCTACGAGCAGTCTGACTCCGATTACATGGAGCAGCGGGAACGATTGGCCAAGATCCCCCATGCTCATGTCTACTGGTATGGCAAGGTGCAAGCGCGTCCAGGGCGGAAGCTGGGTCATGTCACGGTTTCGCTCAAGCACAAGCCGCAAGCAACTCAAGCCCGTCGGCACGCGATCGAGATCGCCGATCAGATTGAATCGATCTGGTATGGTCGCTAGAGGCTGAGCATTTTGAGGGATCAGAGCTGATCTGAGGAAGGGATCGAAGGGGTGTTGCGGATGGCTGCTGCAGGGGAAAAGGCTGCCCAGATCCAGATGGTGATCGAGGCGATCCAGGGGCGAACGGTGCCCAAGGTGGCGGAATTGATCAATGGCCTGAATGAGTCGGAGCGATCCGAGGTGGTGAGACCTGCGTTGACGGAGTTGTCGGCTGTGGATCCGGCGAGTGCGCAGTGGTTTATTCGGCACATGATGACTTCAGCGGTGCGGGATCAGTTGAAACAAGGGATCCATGCTGCGGCGATCGCCTATATGCAGGACAGCGGGTTTGTAGAGGGGCGGGATTTTGAGCAACGGCAGGGGGAGTTGATCTTGAGCCGAGCGGCTTTGCCCTATGCTGCTGCCGATGATGATCCGTTTGGCCAACTTCTCGTAGCTGAGTTTTGCCAGTTGCAAGATTAACAATATTTGGGCGAG
This sequence comes from uncultured bacterium, assembly GCA_964581005.1. Lineage (GTDB taxonomy): Bacteria > Cyanobacteriota > Cyanobacteriia > Thermostichales > Thermostichaceae > CAZONZ01. The sequence goes on along the minus strand of CAZONZ010000346.1, from coordinate 1,980 downwards.
ATGAGTCTGAATCAGGAAAGCATCGCTGTTCAGTAAGACCCGATCACTCTGTAGCGGAGAAAAGTCACTCTGCAGTGGAAAGAAATCACTCTGCAGCAGGAAGAAGCGGCATTGCGGTAGGTAGAGATCACATTGCAGCAGTCAGAAATGGCATTGCAGCGGGTAGAGATCACATTGCGGCAGTCAGAAATGGCATTGCAGCAGTCAGGAATGGCATTGCGGCAGGTAGAGATCACATTGCGGCAGGGATCTTCAAACTTCAGCAGGATGATCCGCCTAACATCTGGTTGATCTGTCGAATTACTCAAGACTATCCTCCAGGATCCGTGCGAGAGGATCCCGTTGTTGGGTTGGGGAGGTTGTGATCGATGGCCCCAATATCAGCGAGAGTCTAACAAGCTGGCGGCTGAGCTCGATGATCACGGGATCCTTCTGCGATCCTCTGATCTCTGGGAGCGAGTCCATGATCAGTGGGATCCATTGGAGGTTGGATCGTTGGGATCGTCTGGATCATTGCGGGGGAGGATCTTAGACAGGAGGTGGGTGAGGGTGTGGTGGATCCGTTTGAGGACGGGGGGGAGGCGGTGCCAGGTGCGAGGGGTCAGGATCGTGTTCATGATGATCCATTGGATCAAGAGCTTGGCGATGAATGCAAGAATAGCGAAAGTCATGATCGAGGGTTGGGTTAACGACATGACTACTGTGTCTGATCGGGTGTGATCTCTAGGCAAGCGTTCGTGAGTGACTTATGGTGTTTTGTGAGTGATCTCTGCATCGATCTTCTAGATCTCTAGATCACATGACTATAATGATCCCAGAGTTTGGTTTAGATCATGACGGATCGTTCGCTACAAGCCTCGCCGCAAGGGATCCAACTTGCTAAGCAAGCACTCACGACTCGTGGCTTAACTCAAGAAAAGCTAGCCGGAGTAGTCGAAGTATCACGTCAACCTGTAGGCAAATTCTTTCGGGGGTTGCCTGTCGATCGCACGATTTTTGTCAACATCTGCAAGAACCTTAAGCTGAACTGGCAAGAGATCGCCAACGGATCCAATCCTCAATCTGCTCCCGATCCCATCGCTCTTGATGCTTTGGTTCAGGAAGTGCGAGCCAAGATCCATGATGATGTCCACTATCGGTGTGGGACGATGCGGATCCTGGATATGACCCAACCTATAGGACTGGATAACATTTATACCAAGGTCAATGTTTTAGAGAAGGTGTTGGGAAGAAGACGGTTGAGTATTGAGGAGCTTTTTACTCATTGCAATAATGAAAACTTTGATCGATTTGGTTTGAGTCATGTTACAGAAGAACGGATCCCAGGGATCGATGCTGTCCACAGATACTCAAAGCTGATGGTGTTGGGAAAGCCTGGATCAGGTAAAACTACTTTTCTGAAACGATTAGCCACTCAATGTAATCAGGGAGAGTTCTTGGTGGATCATGTGCCGATCTTTATCTCACTCAAAGAGTTTGCAGAAGCTGAGACCAAGTTAAGATTACGGCCTTTCATTCGTCAGCGTTTTGAAGAGTTAGGAGTTGATTCTGATCAAATACATCACCTTCTAGCTCAAGGCAAATGCCTGATCCTGCTTGATGGCTTAGATGAAGTTCGAGATCAAGACATACAACGGATCCTGAATGATATTACAAAATTTTCACAGGCATTGCATAAGAACCAGTATGTTGTGACCTGCCGGATCGCTGCGCGGGAGTACGTCTTTCAACAGTTCACAGAGGTTGAGGTTGCTGATTTTGATTGGGAACAGATCCAAACCTTTGCAAACAAGTGGTTTTCTGTGATCCAGTCTCCAAATAGATCCCGCTTCTTGGAAAAGTTACAGGCAAGTGATCCTGTTCGAGAACTAGCTTCTAATCCCTTGCTCTTAACTCTGCTTTGTCTACCTTAGCTAGATCAATTAATCTCGATCCATCTTGATCCCATCCCATAGCCAGTCACTACACTGGAGACACCAA
>CAZONZ010000345.1:0-4582 GCA_964581005.1 uncultured bacterium | reverse complement strand
CGCAGGGATCGTGCGATGGCCGACGATTGCTGCCTTGCATCCTCGGATATGGACTGATCGCTACTGTTGGAATCGGGCTCGTGGCTCAGATAATTCCGTGGTTACTGGGAGATCAATACACGGAAACAGCGGTGATCTTGGTGTGGTTGTGTCCGGTGGTTGTGTTGGAGGGGATTCATGGTTTGTTGGCGAGTTGGCTAGCTGGAGCTGGACTCCAAGGCTCCCGTAGCCGAGTTCAGATAATGGCTCTGGCTACTAATGCTGTGCTCAACTTAGTCTGGATCCCTATCTGGGGATGGCAGGGGGCAGCTGTGGCAACGATTGTGGCCGAAGTGGGACTGGTGGGAGGATTGATCGGGTTAGCGTGGATCAAATTAAGGCAGGAGCGACTGATCGATCAGTAGCCCTCACTCAAATGGAATTTAACAACAACGTTTTCTGTATAAACGATTGGGTTAAGCATAAATGCTCCCTCTGTAAATGACGTCAAACTTTGATGGCCAAATATTTTTTCTTAACGATCTCAACATGCCCCTCGTCTAGAGCACGTTGCAGCCAAACCTTAGTCTGATTTTGCTGAACATTAATTGTTTTTGCTACTTCTTTGATCCCTTTAGGTTGCTCAAGGACATGTAACAGAAGAGGTAAAACAGCTGAATATGCATCTAAGGAGACAAAACTCTTAGCTTTATTTGATTGATTGGTCGTTTTGACAGGAGGTTCCTGCCCCTTCTTGTTATCATTTTCTGATAGTTGAGGCGTTTGCAGTTTGGGGATAGCGGTGGGAGTTATCGATTTAACTGCATGAGATCCTGATGGTGATTGCTCCTGTTCAAAGAGTCCAAGTTGGAGACGATCTTGTTCTGCAGAGGCATTGTTTGAGGGTTGCCCCTGTAACTCAGTAAGTTGGCGCAGTGGTGTAGACCAGGGCGGATCTGGAAAACGAATCGCCCCCTTCTGAAGTAGTGGGGAGTTTCCTGGGGGCAGATCACCATACATCCTGACATAAACAGGAACCTTCCACTCACTTTCAAGAGCTTCTGTTGCTCCTGCCCAGGTGCCGCCTTCTACATCAGAGCTCACAACCAAGCCTGCATCTGCCAGACAATAAACGTACTTATTACGCTGCATTGCACGACTGGCCATCCACTTAGCCTCAGGATCAAATGGAGTGATAAGGGTAAGCAGACCCTCACGAATTTGAGAACGATAGCGAGGAGAAACAGCTGCTTTAACAAGGGGTTCAGCAATAACTCCAACAGATACCCCACCTGCTTCACAGCATCCAAGCATAGCAGTGCGATCAACTCCTTTAGCTCCTCCAGAAATGACAGACCAGCCATCTCTGGCACAGATTTCTGCCACCTGTTGGGTATAGTCTAATGCCTCATCATCAGCATTACGCGATCCAACAATGGCTAGCCCACCTTGGTGAAGCAAGGATCGATGCCCTACGCCAAATAGGACAGGAGGTGCTTTCTCGCGGAGTCGCTGTTTGAGGAGAGAGGGATAGCCTTCTTCAAAACGACAGATGGCCCAAAGACCAATGGCCTGCCAGCGCTCCAAGACAAAACCCATCAAGGCTCCCCGCTCCAATAATGCCTTCAGCCGATCCCCGTCTTGTCTAGGATCGGAGGCTAACCAATCGAGAAGGGTGTTCCGCTCTAGCAGATCGTGAGGACGCAACCCTGATTCTTTGAGTCTCTTGGCTACGCTGTTATACTCCGCGACCGAGAGCGGATTGACCTGTCCTGATCCAAACTGGCCAAAGTGGCAGCACAGCAATAGGACTGTCTGACGATCAAGTTCGGTAGGTGAGACGGCTACAACCACGGCCAGAGACTGGAGATAGAGTACAAATCAATCGTCTATGGTGTTTAGGGCTAAGGCAACAGGTAAGACTGCCTCTACTCCTTCCCTGCGCAATAGGGCAGCGATCACCGTCATCGTCCAACGGGAGTCCACCATATCATCCACCAATAGAACGGGCGCAGAGGACACAGGGGGAACCACTTGGAAGCACCCATCCAGGTTCCGAGTTTGCTGGAGACTATTCTTCATATCCTTCTGAGGTTGGTTTTGACTCACTTTCTGGACACAGGGGGTAAATTGCAACGACAGGGCATGGGCTAAGCGTGCTGCAAAGTCAGGTACCAGTTCTGGTCGCTTGAGGGAGGGAACACAGGTTACCCATCTGGGAAAGGGCTGAGGATCCCAGCGCCTGATCGCCTCTGCTAGGGCAGCTACCAATTGATCACTAAAGTACCCGTCAGTATATTTGCCTTGTTTGACTAAGTCCCCCCAAACTGGGTCTCCATACAGGCAGAGAGCCATCCCCTCTTCTGTGCGAAGGGAATCATGTATTTTTCCTTTGAATCCATAGTGAATGAATCCATCTTTGGGCCACAGCTTTCGAGGTTCGATAAGGATCTGTGTGCGTTGTAAGAACTGCAAGGCTCGATCCAAAGTGGCTTGGGGAACCGCTCTTGAGACCACTGATTTTCCTCTGCATACACCACATTTTCCACAATCTTTTGGATTGATATCATCCAAAGCTTCAGCAAGAAAGCGCATAAAACACTTTTGACGAGACATATAGTCACGCATCTGCTGTTGCTCAGCCTTCCTCAAAGCTGTGATCCTTTCTACTTTCTCGTGATCATAATGATAGGGATTAGGAGTTCGTATCCATTGACTTCCTTGACGGACAACTGGAGCAGGGGAGTCTAAGGCCAAAATTTTGAGGGCTTTCTCAATTTGACCTCGCGGCAAGTTAACAGTACTTTCAAGTGAAGGTATACTGGCCCCACCTTTATGTTCTAGTGCGTCGAGAATAGCTTGCACATCTTTGGGTCGAGGGAATGCAGTCGCAATAAAGAAATCTGTGATCGAATCATCTTCCTCTCCTCCCATAAGTGCACCGAGAGCTAAGTCGATACCTCTTCCTGCCCTCCCAACCTGTTGATAGTAGTGGATCACTGAAGGGGGGGTTTGATAGTGGATCACAAAACCAATATCAGGTTTGTCAAAGCCCATTCCCAAGGCACTTGTAGCGACGAGAGCCTTGAGCTTGTTGTGTAAGAGTTTCTCTTCCAACGCTACTCTCTCTTCGGGGGCAACTTTCCCAGAGTAAGCAGCAGCCTCAATCCCCTCACTGCGTAACCATGAGGCAAGGCGTTCTGTGTCGCGGACGGTAAGGGCATAAATGATCCCACTACCCGGTATTTTGGGCAGATATTCTGCTAACCAAGCCATTCTCTTGACGCGGTTACCGAGGTAGGCAGCATCCAAGATCAGGCTGGATCGAGCAAGGGGGCCTCGTTGTACTGAAATATCAGTTCCTAATTGTGTACAGATGTCATCAAACACGCGGTTGTTGGCGGTTGCAGTAGTTGCCAATACGGGCAAGTTGGGGGGTAGGACGCTGAGGATACGAGTAATGCGTCTGTAGTCAGGACGGAAATCATGACCCCAATCGGAGATACAGTGAGCTTCATCAATAACAAAAAGGCCGATCTTGGAGGAAATGGGCAATAAAACATCTGTCATGAACTGATCATTGGCTAACCGTTCAGGAGAAATCAGCAGTGCATCGACTTCTCCAGACAAAATTTGAGATTCTATCGCTTTCCAGTGATCAAAGTTATTAGAATTGATCGTCGCGGGTTGTAATCCTAGGCGTTCTGCTGCCATCATCTGATTTCGCATCAGAGCTAACAGAGGAGAAATGATCAAGGTAGGTCCTGCCCCTTGGTCTCTCAGGATCCGAGTTGCCAAGAAGTACACAATACTTTTTCCCCACCCCGTACTCTGCACAACGAGGGTGCGTTTACGATCGTTGACCAAAGCTGAGATTGATTCCCACTGGCCATCACGGAAGTCAGCACCGGAATTAGCCAGCGCTGTACGTAGTAGCTCTAGAGCTTCTTCTCGTTTCATTGCTTTACCTGTATCAATCAGGACCATTGTTAGATGAACTTGAAGACGTTGAGGAGGAGAGAGATACGCAGAATAGATCATAAAATCTAATATAGCTGAGATCGAGTTTCGTATACAGTCCGAAGGCATTCCTCCAAGGCCATCTCCCTCCCAAGTCTCACCGTGGCTCAGCACTGAGTTACCAGAAGGATGTCTAAAAGTGTCATTCGATGGTTCTTTCACACTCTCCTGGGCTTGCTTCTGGATGAGAGCATCAACGAACTCAGCAACCCTATGGAGATGGTTGTCAGACAAGTAACCCAATTGATCACTGATGGCTTGGCGAAACACTGTAAAACCGCTTGAGGAAGGGATCCAACAGGTTGAGCAGCGATACCCAATGAGGAGCCATCCAAATAAGCTGAGAACCTATTGCGACCGACTGAGGAATGATTGAAGCCCGGTCTGGAACGATTCCTCAGATCGTCGGATCGACTCCTCAGGTGGTAGGAACGATTCCTCAATTCGTCGGATTGATTCCTCAGGTGGCAGGATCGATTCCTCAGGTCGTCGGATCGGTTCCTCAGGTAGCAGGATCGATTCCTCAACCTATACTCTACGCAGGTAAGATCTGGATTTTCTTGAATGACTGAAACTTCCAGGT
>CAZONZ010000344.1:0-4591 GCA_964581005.1 uncultured bacterium | reverse complement strand
AAGGATTAATGGTAAGACCGATAGATTATTGTCAATCTGCGCGGCATCGAACCGCAGGGTAAACGCATCTAAAATGCTATTGACAAATCTCTCTATTTGTGAAACCCTTGCTCCGCAAGCTTTTCAGTAAATAGTAATTGCTCGGAAATGTGAAAATATCTTAATAATTAGTCTGCTTTCTCTTAACAATTCAAGGCATTTCGGCTCTACCTGTTTGCCTAAAAACCTTGCTGAACAAGCAACTCACAAAAAACCTCTTTTGTCAACGATTGTTAAGGTGCGTTTGCCCTGCATCGAACCGCTTGATTGACTTGCCTTTCATCCCCACCCACGAGGGGATGGGGAGTTCCCGGCAATCTTTTTAAAGGATCAGTTAAGAGATCAGTTAAAGGATCAGTTAAAGGTCATGTGTGCTCCCGCTTCACCTGTTCTAAAACCTGATCTTGGTAGAACTGGTAAAGGGCTTGGACTGCTTCCTGATCGGCATACAGTAAATCGTGTCCTTGGATCATGCGTTCCACAATACTCTGACGATAGACAGGATCAGATCCCAATCCCACAGCAATGTCAACATAGTTGTTCAGATCGGTGGCTACGGTGTCCAGCACGTTGAGCCGCTTGAGGATCCCAAAGGCATGACGGCTACGCATGAGTTCACCAGGACATGTGACGATCGGTAACCCAACGGCGACAGCTTCTAATGTAGTATTGCCACCTGACCAACCGATCGTATCGAGAAAGATATCAGACACTCGATTGAGGTTAATGTAGCCAATCCAGCTTTGACGAGGTTCGATCACACAATAGTCTTTGTAATGAAGCGAATAGGCTTGGAAGGCTCGATCCAGTCTTCGCTCAAACTTTTGGGTAACGTGTACACTTGCGTCAGCGATAAAGGCAAATTGGGCATGGGGTATACGCAACGCGATCAAAGGATAGATATCATCATACTGTGGCAGGTATTTATACAATGATTGACAGGACAAATAAACACAAGCTTGATCGGCAAGGTTAAACTCAGAACGATTCTGAATCTGCTTGGGAAGGGTAGGCTTCTCGTAGTAAATGCTGAGATTCGGAAGACGAACTAGCTTCTCTAAATAGTGCTTGGATCCATCTTCGGGTTCCATGAGCTCGCTGGACAAGTAGGCATCAATGGTTGATAAGCCTGTGGTCAACGGTTGAGCCCAAGCAACACATTGGATCGGAGCCAGTCGCAAGCTCGCTAGCTGGACTGAAACGGCATGGATCCCAATATCCAAGAAGACTAAAATATGAAGCTGATCGGCAATAATCTGCTGACAGGTTGACTCAAAGCTCTTGATCAAATGTCGAAAATGATCGCAATGATTTTGATAGTACTGAGTAATTGAATCGACGATCGGTTCTAGGTGATAACAATAAACCTCGAACCGAGTCGAGTCATAGGAGGAAAGCCAACCCATAAATAATCGGCCACAGGTATTTTGACAGAGATAATGAGAGATATAGCCAACTCGAATACGCTCATTCGGCTGGAGGGGAGGCAGTGGCCGGGGCTGAGACCATTGGGGATAGTTTGCTGACATGATTCGGATGGCTAGGCGACCATACTGCTCCTGCAAATCTCGGTCATTGTAGCCCTGATAGGGTAAATAAAAAGGGGCACGAGATCCCAAGGCTGATCGGGCATTCTGTCGCTGTTCATCTGTATCGAGTAACAGATCAGAGGCTAATGCTGTAAGCCCTTGAATATAGCGTTGACGACAATGTTCGATCTCTTCTACTGTTTCATATAGAATCGGCAGAGAAAACTGTGCTAACCACCGAGCCTTAAGATCAGTTGGATCAATCGCTTGGGCAGCCTCAAACTGCTGGAATGCTTCTTGGTATTTTCCCTGATCCGCTAACCCCTCTCCTAGAGCAAGATAAAGATCGATGTCGTCAGGGCATTGTTGAAGGCCATAGTGACACCATTCAACAGCTTCGTCAACTCGACTCCATAGGATCAGGGTTCTAGTTAAATGAAATAAAGCTTTTGCATAATCAGGCTTGAGTGTGATCGATTGTTTATAGTAATCAATTCCTTCGGCAAGCTTGCCCTGTTTAATCAGGATGTTCGCGGCAGAATAATAGTATTTTGGGTTTTGTGGATCCTCTTGAATGGCATGGAGACACTGAGCATACGCTTCAGGTAAATCGCCCTGATCTCGATAAACGACGGATAAATTATAGTAATACAAAGCATTGTTGGGAGCCAGTGCGATCGATCGCTGGATTAACTGGATAGCAGGTTCATACTGCTCCATCTGCCAAGCGATCACACCGGAGAGGTGCAGGGCTTCCACATGATTCGGGTCGTCATGCAGAATCTGTTGGCAAAGAGTTCTAGCTAAAGGTAGATCACCAGACAGGTAAGCATCACGTGCTAAGGAATAGGTGTTTGATTCTTCTGAACGACTCATTCCAAACTCCAAACATGATTGGCAGAAGCTCCCCGATCGGTGAAACGTTGAGGACTCTGACTTCGTTAGATCCTACCTCAGTAGAGCTAAACTCAGCGAAGCCGATCTGAAAACGGCCATCGACGCAACAGAACAACAGATCACGGCCCCTTCCGCATCCTCAGGTGTGAATTGAATTCGTGCCAACCATTGAGGCGATCAGAAGCTGCGAAGGATCGAGATCTGAGGTCAAGAACGGATCAGAACCCTAAGGCTCAGGTATCCTAGATGATCTGTTGCGTATGTCAGCCACGCTTATGATCTCCAGTGTTTTGCCTCCCGTTGTCGATCGAGCACTCCTCTCTCCCAATCAATCGCTGACCCCGATCACCACCTGCATCAACTCAGCAGGACACCTGGAGATCGGCGGCTGTGATCTGGTTGAGCTTGTGGGTCAGTTTGGATCACCACTCTATATTGTTGATGAGGCGACGGTGCGACAGACCTGTCGGCTTTATCGAGACTCGTTTGCCCAGCTCTATCCCGCCCCAAGCCAGGTCCTCTACGCCACCAAAGCCTGGAATTGTCTGGCTCTTTGTGCTCTCGTCCGCCAAGAAGGGCTTGGATTGGATGTTGCATCAGGGGGAGAGCTTTACTCAGCCCTAGCGGCAGGAGCCACCGGCGATCAGATCGTTCTCCACGGCAACGCCAAAACGGCAGCTGAGTTGGAGATGGCTTTGGAGCATCACTGCACGATCGTGGTTGACAGCGAGGCGGAACTGGCCCTCCTAGCCCAGATTGCTCAAGATCGAGAGGCACTGGCCCGGATCATGCTTAGGGTCAATCCCGGCATTGATGTTCACACGCATGAATATATTCGTACAGGCCAGATCGATAGCAAATTTGGGATCGGGCGTAGCCACATTGAAGCCTTGTTCAAACAGATCCAGCTCTATCCTCAACTGGAACTGATCGGAATCCATGCTCACATTGGCTCCCAAATTTTTGCCTTGGATGGCCATCGCGATCTGGGCAGTGTTTTAGTCCAGGTCTGGCAGCAAGCTCAATCCTGTGGACTGGATCCAAGTATTTTGAATGTTGGGGGGGGCTTGGGCGTTCGCCATGTTGAATCCGATGATCCGCCATCGATCCAGGACTGGGTCAAAGCTGTGTCTGAAGGTGTTCAAGAGGGTTTTCGCTTAGCAGACTTACCCCTGCCCAAACTCATGTGTGAACCCGGTCGATCCTTGATTGGTCCTTCGACGGTTACCGCCTACACCGTTGGATCCCATAAAGTGATCCCTGCTAGCCCTGAATTGCCGCAGGGACGAGTTTACGTCATGGTGGATGGAGGCATGTCAGATAATCCGCGTCCGATCACCTATCAGGCTCCTTACACTGCTTTGCTTGCCAATCGACCTCAAGATCCGGCCCGTCAAACCGTTACGATTGCAGGGAAGCATTGCGAATCGGGGGATCTCTTAATCAAAAAGGTTGATCTGCCACCCACTTCTGCGGGGGATATCCTGGTTCTATTGGCCACAGGTGCCTATAACTACAGCATGGCATCCAACTACAACCGCTTTCCGCGCCCAGCCGCTGTGCTGGTCCGGGACGGGGTAGCCGATCTGATCATCCGGCGAGAAACCTACGCTGATCTGGTCCGTCAAGACGTAGTGCCTTCCCATCTCAAAACCCACTCCACTCACTGATCCACCGAAGCCCAAGAGGGACAATTGCCCATGCTGGGGGCGTTACAGGCATGGTTAGCCACAATTACTCTGGTTCAAGTGTTGGACTGGGGACTGGTTGTGTTGCTGCTGGGGTTGGCTCTGTTTCTCACCCGGAAAAGCCGTGCTGTCCTCCTGGTTCGGGGGTTGATCCTGCTGATTGGCTTGAAAGTGATCTCGCGCCCCTTAGTGGTGTTCAGCCAGCTGTTGGATTTGCTGTTGGTCGGATCTGCCGTAGCCATGGGGGTTTTGTTTCAACCGGAATTGCGGCGTTTATTGGAGCAACTGGGACGTGCGATCACCTGGCTGAATCAATTGGTTCCGCTAGAGGCTGACGGGGGGGGGGATCCAGCTGAAACGGATGATTTTGTAGAGGAGGTCGTTCAGGATTTGGGGGATTTGTCCAAAAACCGGACGGGAGCCTTGATCGTGATTGCG
>CAZONZ010000343.1:3145-4599 GCA_964581005.1 uncultured bacterium | reverse complement strand
GAAACCCTCGTGAATGCTAGGGGATCGAGGTAACATCTTGATCTCAATATCTATACTGCTAACTCTTAGCCACATCCTGATTATGGACTAAAAAAGCGACTATCTTGGTTTGACAATCTCATTTTATTGAACTAAGGTAAAAAAGACGGGGTTCGGAACCGACTTGATCTAGTCAGACTAGAAAAGCTCCAGAAAGCCTACGTAGTTCTGAGGCCCTGTGGATTGACCAGCTGATCGATATATAGCTACTGAAAACCATCTGAACACTGAAAACCATCTGAACATGGATCTCAGTTGAACTTGACGGATGAGGCATTGAATTCGATCAGCGCACGTGTAGATAGGCCAGGAATTGGCCAAGGAGATTGAAGATTATGCAAACCAGCCTTCAAAGCAAGCAAGCTTACCAGGAGAAAGTTCAAGCTCAGTTGGATCAGCTCAATGCACAGATCGACGAGTTGCAAGCACGAGGACGTCAAGTAGAGGCATCGGCTCGATCCCAGTTTCATAGCCATGTCGAGGAGCTCACAGCCAAACGGGATGCCGCTGCTCAAAAGCTTCAAGAGTTGCAGCAAGCCAACGAGTCCGCCTGGGAGGAAGTCCGCAGTGGATTTGAGTCTGCTTGGCAAGAGTTGACTTCATCTTTTGATCGAGCTCTAGGATCTTTCAATGCAACCCTCCAACCCCAAGTAGGATCCTCTGCATCCTCAACTGAATCTCAGCAGACTCGCTAGATCTTTTCGCTTTTCCAGATCAAGCATTGATCATGCCGAGCAAGGAGAACTTGACCAGAGAAATCTCTCAGGTTTGGGATCTTGTAGGCATGATCATGGTCATTTCGATGGGGTAGAAATCAGCTGATCACTATATTTTGAATATTCAAATATCTGAATATACTGATCAAGCTATTGCCATGCCCCTGTTTTAGTTTTATGAAAAGTAGAGGGATCACCATTCATGATGACGGATACTCATTGGGTTTCGATTGTGATCGAAATCTTACCAAAAGTAGCTGAGCCAATTATTGGTATTATTCTAGTATTTGGCTCCTCACTTAGTATTGCACTGTTGATGTTTGGATTGCAGTCATTGGTTAATTCAGTTTTCTTGCAAAAAGAAGATCCAGAAGATCTAGAAGATCCTGGTCCAGCCCAATCCGATTCAAACCCAGATGATCCAATCGATTTGGAAGCCTCCCAGTTGCAGACGAATCCAACGGCCAATCCGTCCGACTATCACTATCGACCTAAAATCGGCGATCGGATCCAACGACGCTTAGAGCAGTTGGCTGAACGAGCTCCCAAGCGATTTGAGCAGGTGTTGGCTGGTCGATTATCACTTCGAGCTGTTGCACGAATGTTCCGATCAAACTCCCGCTCATAGAATGAGAGATGTTGCCCTACTATCGAGCAAACCATTGATTTGGAACTGGAAAATTTAGATCACTCGGCTCT
>CAZONZ010000343.1:0-3045 GCA_964581005.1 uncultured bacterium | reverse complement strand
CTCTAGATTAAATGAAAGGGAAATGTATCACCGCTTTAGGAGATTACCATGAGTCTACTTCTTTTTATTCTGATCGGTGGAATTGCGGGCTGGTTAGCTGGTGAGATTCGCAGAGGTCACGGTTTTGGTTTATTTGGCAATATCGTGGTTGGCATTTGTGGATCGATTGTTGGCGGGCTCCTGTTTGACTTGCTTGGATTCTCAGTCACTGGCATTATTGGCAGCTTGATCACAGCAACAGTAGGTGCTATTGCATTACTCTCTTTGATTAGCCTGATCAAGCGAGCTTAACTCCACCTCTAAACTCCCTTTAAGACTCAATTCGTTTGTTGTTAGTTTGCATATCGTTTGCAAGGAGGACATTGATGTTTATGTTCAAACACGTGATCGCATTGACGATCGCTACTGCTGTACCCACGGTCGGCTTGGTTCCGCCGATTGCAGCTCAACAAGAATTTCAGCTAAATACGGTACGACTCCAGCCAGGTGCTGCTATCCCCGCCTCTGTGCAAAATACCTCTGGAACTCAGTACTACTATTCCGACACAGCCTACGATGTTACATTGACTGTTGATCAACCCGTCTACAACTCACTGGGACAAGTAGTGATCCCAGTAGGTAGCCGGATTATCGGTACCATGCAGCCCGTTGCAGAAGGATCGAAGTTCGTGGCCTATCGCTTAGTGATCGGCAACCAGGACTTCCCGCTCCAAGCTTCCTCAGATATACTTCATGACCAAAAAGATCCACGCCAATACTCCAGTGAAGCTATTACCGAGGACTCGGCGATCGGAGCCGCCGCTGGAGCAATTCTAGGGGCTGTGACAGGAGGGGGTGTGACAGCTGGCCAAGTAGTTGGAGGGGCAGCTGCAGGTGCAGGGCTCGGAAACGTGACAGCACCCCGTGTAGTCGTTCTACAACCAGAGACGATTGTGGATGTAACTCTGCGAAGTCCTCTAGTCTTATGATCGATGAGATCGATGACTCTCTTCAAGTTGGGTGCCTCACTTGCCAAAAGTTCTACTCTCTTCAACTCACGTAGCTGAGAAGCGTACAAGCTCACCTGTCTCATCGAGCCCTCGCCTAGGATCTTTGCCCTAATTGACCACACAATTGAAGCAAGATCAATTCAGGGCTCGATCCAGATTATAGGCTGCACTGATCAGGGCCAAGTGGGTAAATGCTTGAGGAAAATTGCCTAGGGCCTCTCCATGGGGGCCTGTTTCTTCAGAATAGAGCCCTAAATGATTGGAGAATCCTATCATAGATTCAAAGATAAAACGTGCTTGTTCAAGATAGTAAGCATCATACTGACCAGCACGGGTGAGAGCTTCCACAAGCCAAAACGTGCAGATATTGAACGTTCCTTCCGATCCTTGTAATCCATCCGTTATTTCCTTAACATTGTAGCGGTAAACTAAATTATTGGAAACAAGACCACCTTGATCCGGGGATTTTAAGATTGCCTTGATAGTGGATAAAATCCGAGGATCATTCGGAGCCATGAAGAAGGTTAGAGGCATCATCAGATTAGCAGCATCAAGATTTTGGCTGCCATAAGATTGCACAAAGGCTTGCCGATTCGAGTTCCATCCATGCTTCTGGATGTCTTCGTAAATCGTATTTCGGATCCGGGTCCAACGGGTTTCATCAGCAGGAAATGATCGCTTTCTCGCTAGCCGTAAGCCTCGATCAATAGCAACCCAACACATCATTTTTGAGTACACAAACGCCTGTTGGCCTGATCGGACTTCCCAAATCCCATCATCCTTGAGCTGCCAGTGATCGCACACCCAATCCACATAGGATCGTAAAGATAGCCAGAGATTATAGGAAATAGGAGAGCCGTATTTATTATAGAGATAGGCTGCATCAAGTAGTTCTCCAAAGATATCGAGTTGCAGTTGATGGTAGGCTCCATTACCAACCCTTACAGGCTGGGATCCCTGATATCCTTCCAGATGAGAAAGGACGGATTCATTGACTTTCCCATGACCATGAATGCTATACAGAACCTGCAAGGGAGCGTCACTACAGGTTGATCCAGCACAGAGAGAGGCAAGGAAATTCATATAAGCTTCGGACTCCTTCCGAAAGCCCAAACGCAGCAAAGCATAAAGGGTAAAGGCAGAATCTCGAATCCAGCTGTAGCGGTAATCCCAGTTGCGTTCACCTCCGATCGCTTCCGGCAAACTACATGTAGCAGCAGCAATAATTGCGCCAGTGGGAGCATAGGTCAACAGCTTTAGAGCCAAAGCAGAGCGATAGACTATTTCTCGCCAACGACCAGAATAAGTACACTGAGAGAGCCAACTACGCCAGTAATTCACAGTTTTAGCAAACAAGTCTTGGCTTTCGTGTTCAGTTAAACATGACTCACAAAAATCTCCTGATTCCAAAGTTTGCAGCACAAAGGTATAATACTCTCCCTCCTTCAGCTGAAACCTCGCTTCTACTCCTTCATGGTTTCGATCTAGAGGGATAGGACTTGTTAAACCCAGCGTGAGGGTATTGGAGGTGAAGATAACACTATCAGAATGAATCTGACACGTATAAGGATCCTGAGCATAATTAAATGCAGGTTGACAGACTAGATGAAACGGCATACATCCCCGTAGCACTCGAAGCCGCCGGATCAGCTGCCGACGAGTTGATCCTTCAGTTAACACAGGCATGAAATCAATTAATTCAGCTGCTCCTTCAGAGGTCAGGAAACGAGTGACCAGAACATTCGTGTCAGGCCAGTAAAATTGTTTATAGGTAGTATTTGAAGCACGAGATAGGATTGCAAATCGTCCTCCTTTCTGATTGTCTAAAATGGCACCGAATACGCTGGGAGAATCAAAGCTAGGTAAACAAAGCCAATCAATGGATCCATTGATACTCACAAGAGCAGCTGTGTACATATCTCCGATAATGCCATAGTTTCCGATAGGTTGATAAGATCCGATAGGTTGATAAGGCATTGAGCAGACCTGTCATGAATGAACACAAGGAAGCTAAGTCTAACCTGATTCAAAGCTATTCACACTAGATTCACATTTA
>CAZONZ010000342.1:0-4615 GCA_964581005.1 uncultured bacterium | reverse complement strand
CTGGAGAGCAAGCGGTGGCCACCAAAGTCGTTCTGGACAACGGCGAACAGCAAGCCGCTCGTTATGACATTCTCAGCGGGGAAACCACCGTTCTGACCCAGACCCCAGGGATCAAACGCGAGACCTGGTTCTTTAATGCGCCAGAATATGGGGGTGAGCAACTGTTCTATACGATCGTGGGCAACGAAGTCGTCGAAGTTCAACGCCAGATCGAAGGGGAATGGACCCCAATCCGCCGGATCACGATCCCGAAAGAGGGAGATGAAGACATCGAACTGCTGAGCCCAGAACCATTCGCGTTCCAGGGACGCACCTACATCATGACCAGTGCTAGCTCTGGCAACCGCTACAGCGATCCAAGTGACATGTGGGTGTTGAGCATTGATGGAGCCTTTAAGCAGCGGTGCAATCCTGAAGCTAATATTCGTCGATTAGCTCCAGAAGTGTTTGTGAGTGAGGCTGCTGGAACTGTGTTCCTAAGCTACACCACCTCCTTCAGCCCTCCCAACGCCCTCTACCTGTGTACCCCTGAACTTCCCTAAGAAGTTGCCCAGAGACTACCGTATACTGATCTTTGAATCGAGAGGTGGACTAGCCATGTTACAGCGTTTCAGATATCGATCAACCTGTCTGTGGATTGTACTTTCCCTAACCACGGCAGGAATGACACTCAGTTGTGGATCGAATTCCACCTCTCCTCCAGGATCGAATCCCGTCTCGATTGCAATTCAACCCAATCCAACTCCCTCCAGCTCAGCTCCCATTAGCCTGTTCTACGAAGGCAACGAAGACGCAATCTCCCGTAAAGATATCGGGATCGGTTTTGCTCTAGCTCAAGGAATTCCTGTTGCACAAATTCCAGACTATGTCAACACCATCCTGGCTGTTTCCCTGAACACACTTGAGCTTGACCCTGATGATCCATTGATCGGGGCAGGAGAAGGCGAATCCCTCGTCACCCAGCAGGATGTTGAAGGACTAGGCGATCCGCTTTCCCAATCGGACTTTGATGGGGATGGAGATCAGGCTGATGGATTTGACGCCTCGATCCTGCTAGCCCTCGGTCAACTTGATTTAGTAGGTATGGATCAAACAACCGCCATTCCTGAGATAAACACGTTTGTCCAGACTCTCCTAGCCAATGAGACCTACGCCATCACCGATCCAGACCAAGTGCCAACGTTGACGGGGATGGATCCAACTCCAACCCCAACCCCAACTCTCCCCACAGTCGAGATCACCGCAACGAATACCGCTGAAGCCGCAGAAACTCCAGGCAACTTCACCATCACCCGCTCTGGAGATGCAACCGAAGCATTAGTCGTCACCTACGAACTCAATCCAGACAGCACCGCTACCCCAGAAGACTACACCGCGGATCCCCCTCTGGCCGATCCCTTCACCGTCACCCTCCCCGCTGATGCCAACGAAACCACCATCACGATCACAGCGATCAACGACACCCTACAGGAAGAGGATGAAACCATCATCCTGGATCTAGTGGATGACGAACTCTATGAACTGGGGACAGACGCTTCCGCTACCCTAACGATCACCGACAATGATCAGATCGATGGCCCTCTTTTGAATGAACTGAAGATCAATCCACCTGATGGGAGCGGGGCAGATGACAACACATTCGAATATGTGGAGCTGAAAGGCCCTGCAGGATCAGCGCTAACCAACGTCAAGGTTGTGGCTGTCAATAGTGCCACGCCTACATCCCGCCCACCTGGAAATCCTGGGACCGTTCTTTATACCCTCGATCTGGGTACTGAAAGTCTGGGGAGCAACGGCCTATTGGTGATCCAAAGCGAGGGTGTTTATGACTTATCGATCGATCCCGCCACGACGGTCGTGAACGATCCTCAGTTAGATGTAGCCGTCTTGCCGAATCGAGGCACCTTCTTCTTAATCGAAACCTCGCTAGCTGTAGGGGATTTGCCCACTGACTTTGACTCTGACAACGACGGGACTCCTGACGCTTTACAACCCCTGCTCGATGATGGAACCGTCACGATCCTTGACAGTGTCGCCCTCGTTGAAGCAGAGGTTAGTCTTGCCTACAGCGAGGCGATCTTGGAAGACACCGGATCTTCACCCGACGCGGCGACTCGGTTCCTGGACAGCACAGCAGCAAGCCCAGAGTCTGAGTGGTACTTTGGTGAACTCGAAGGTCCAAGCGTATCAACCACCTACGCCCCAGGTTCAAACACCACCTTCCCCCCAACGCTAGAGTTCCCGATCGGTGGCCGTTTAACCCCAGGATCGAGCAACACGGTCGCTATGGACATGACCGAGGCATGGCTCTTGATCGGTCCCGGCAATGTGATCGGCGATCAACATCGGTTCGAGTTAGATGGCGTGTTTGATCCTGTTCCGAACTTAGTGATCAACAGCGCGATGCTGCCTGGATCCGTTCAAGGCGATCAAACCGTCTACCCTGTTCCTGCAAATGCTTTTGAAGGCGGATCCAACACAATCGAGATCGGAGCTGGCGATACGGTCCTGGTTCAATTTGATGGACCCGTGCCTGACGACACCGAAATGCGCTTGGTGGATCAAGATGACACCGTCTTAATCCCGCTCACGCCACCGGCTTTCAATCTGCCTGTCACCGCTTCTACGATCCCAGAAATGCAAATTGGCGATCTGACGGGAGAAACGTCCTACTTCGGTCAAGAATACCTCAACGATGCGATCGTGCCCGGTGGACTGGCAAACGTGGTCACGCCCTCTGGTGAACCCGTGACCCCCAAAGTCGCTTGGGGGGATCAAAACGACGAAATTTGGTTAGCCGATGTGGATCCGTTTACAGGTCGCTTTATTCCAGAAGATGGCAGGGGCCAATTTTTGGGAGAGGGTGGCCCGGTGCTACAGACCCAGAACGTCAGCGATTGGGCGTTAAGTTTGCAAGGCCCCGCCGTTCACTTTACGGGTTTCGACGACGATGGGATCTTTCAAATGTATCGGACCTTTATTGAAGAAGGCTCACCGATCCGCGAACAGATCACAGGTGGCTTCGATAACCGTCCCCGCTATGCCGCGTTCCCCAGCCGCGATCCCCAAGATCCCGTTGCCCGGATCCTTTACTTACGGGCCTTCAGCATGGATACAACCTACACCGTGTTTGGAGAATACTGGAAATTTGAAGATCAGCCGGACAATACCGAATTTCAACTGCCTGGACCTCAAGTGTCAGACACCGATGCCCCTCGCTGGATCCCTGGCGAACAGGCAGTGGCCACCAAAGTCGTCCTAGAAGGTGATGAGCAGCAAGCTGCCCGGTATGACATCATTACTGGGGAAACCACGGTCTTGACCCAAACCCCTGGAGTCAAACGGGAAACCTGGTTCTTCTTCGCTCCTGAATATGGTGGAGAGCAGCTGTTCTACACCGTGGTGGGCAATGAAGTGTTAGAGGTTCAACGTCAGATCGAAGGGGAATGGACTCCAATCCGCCGGATCACGATCCCGAAAGAAGAGAGTCAAGATGTTGAGTTATTAAGTCCCGAACCCTTCGCCTTTCGAGGCCGCACCTATGTGATGACCAGCGCAAGCGACGGGAACCGTTATACAGAGCCCAGTGACATGTGGGTATTGAGTATTGATGGAGCCTTCAAGCAGCGATGCAGCAGCAATCTCCCGCTCCTACGGCTAGCACCTGAAGTGTTTGTGAGCCATGAGGCAGATACCGTCTTTTTGAGCTACACCACCTCGTTCAGTGTTCCTAACTCGATCTTTCTCTGCACCCCCCAACTCCCTTGAGAAGCCCACGCTCTAAGCATCAGCATAGGCGTCGGGATGAGTCAACGTGCTGTATACTGATCTGGAACTCAAGGATGAAACTTAGAGGTGGAATGGCTACTCCGCAGCTCTCCAATCACCAACAACCCTCCCTACGGTTTTTGATCGCTGTCACCACAGCCGTGATCCTATCCAGCTGCGGATCGGATGCTACCTACACCTCAGGCCCTAATACTCTCTCGATCGCCGTCCAGCCTGATACCTTTGAACAGTCAACCTCAATCGATCCGATCAGCCTCTTTTACGAAGGGACAGAGACAACGATCTCGCCCAAAGACATCGGCATTGGGTTCGCTCTCGCCCAAGGGATCAGCAACGAGGCGGAGATCGCTGATTATGTCAATACCGTCCTAGCCATGGAACTAGAGCCGCTTGGATTTGATCCTGAGATGGATCCAGTGGTTGAAGGCGATATCACTGGGCTAGGCGATCCTCTTTTAGTATCAGACTTCGATGGTGATAGCACTCAGGCAAGCGCTTTCGATGCTGCTGTTCTCTTGGGACTCGTCGATCGCGATCTGGTTGGCGAAGTGAGATCCACAGAAACGATCAACACTCTAGAAGACTTTGTTCAGGGTCTCCTTCCGACCGATCCAAGCTATACCATCACCGATCCGAACCAAGTTCCAACCTTGACGGGGATAAGTCCAACCCCAACTCCAAGTCCAACTCCAAGTCCAAGTCCAACTCCAAGTCCAAGTCCAACTCCAACCCCCACCCCAAACCCCACTACAAGTCCAACTCCAACTACCCAGATCCTCACCCTGAACATGAACGAGCTCAAAGTGAATGACCCAGTACCACGTGC
>CAZONZ010000341.1:1192-4620 GCA_964581005.1 uncultured bacterium | reverse complement strand
CTTCACGATCCTCAAAGTCAACAGCAGTGGTGGAGAGATCAGCCGCCTGCAAGGATCCGCTCGGCAACTGATCCAGGATCTGGGGAATGGAGTGACATTGGAAATGGTTTACATTCCTGATGGATCTTTCCTGATGGGTGCTCCTGAGAATGAGGAGGGTCGAAGTGCTGACGAAGGCCCGATCCGTGAAGTCACCGTTAAGGCGTTTCACATGGGAAAATATCCGATCACTCAGGCTCAGTATCAAGCGATCATGGGAGTGAATCCATCGCACTTCAAAGGATCGAATCGCCCTGTTGAGACGGTAGCTTGGGATGATGCAATTGTATTTTGCCAGGAACTATCCAAACGAACAGGACGGAATTATCGTTTACCCAGTGAAGCCCAGTGGGAATATGCGTGTCGTGCTGGATCCACAACTCCTTTCCATTTTGGGCCAACGATCACACCTCAGATCGCTAATTACGATGGCAATTCCACCTATGGATCTGGACCCAAAGGAGCTTATCGTCAAGAGACAACTCCAGTCGGATCCTTCGGAGTAGCGAATGACTTTGGGCTCTACGATATGCACGGAAATGTTTGGGAATGGTGTGCAGATCGTTGGCATGAGAACTACACAAACGCCCCAGAAGATGATATGATTTGGGAAGAAAGCGATAGTAATAATAGAGTGCTGCGTGGCGGTTCTTGGTTCAACCTTCCTTTCAACTGCCGCTCTGCCAACCGCTCCTCCCGCACCCCCGACAGCCGCCTCGACTTCATCGGTTTTCGAGTCTGTTTCAGTTAACCCAGGACTCTTCTTTCTTTACCCTTTAGCTCTTGAGCGCTTTGCCCTTTTGCCTTTTCCCTCTCCCCGCGCGAAGCGCTCGAATTTTTTTCATTTTTTTGACACCTTTGATTATACCCCAAAATGAACGAATTGCCCATCATTCAGAAAACTTATGATCTGATCAAGTGGTATGTACCGATCCTGAATAAATTACCACGGGATCATAAATTCAATCTTGGGGATCGGATGATTGCTAATTTATATGATCTGTTGGAATCTTTAGTCATAGCCAGGTATACTAACGATAAGTTAGGCATCCTGGAACAGGTTAATGCCAAACTCGAACTCCTTCGCTACCAAACCCGCCTCCTTTACCTACTAGACGGGAAGGCTCGCGCTGTACCCGCTAGGGTCAGCGTCGAGATAAAAGGCGCGGCAAACGAATCCGGTCAATCCCGGTGAGTTTGCCAACAATCTATCGGACAAAACAGACCATCTTTGCATACACTTGCTCTCCTGTTTATGGTAAAATAACTCTATAAGATTTGAGTCTTGCCTTGCATGATTGTTCTGGAAACCAAGCTCAGAGGAAATTCAACTCAGTTTGCAACACTTGATGATGCGATTAGAACCACTCAGTTCATTCGCAACAAATGTGTACGCTACTGGATGGATAACAAAGGAGTGGGTCAGTACGACCTCTCCAAGCTCTGTGCTGTATTGGCCAAGGAATTTGAATGGGCAGGCAAGCTTAATTCGATGGCAAGACAGGCTAGTGCTGAACGCGCCTGGTCTGCTATCAAACGGTTCTATGACAATTGCAAAGCCAAGAAGCCAGGAAAGAAAGGCTTTCCCAAGTTCAAGAAGAACTCCCGCTCGGTAGAATATAAAACCTCCGGGTGGAAGCTCTCTGAAGACCGGAAGCATCTCACTTTCACCGATGGCTTCAAGGCTGGAACCTTTTTGCTAATGGGTGCTGACGATTTGCATTTCTACCAGATTTCGCAGATAAAGCGGATTCGGGTAGTTCGCAAATCCGATGGCTACTATGCTCAGTTCTGCATCGAAGTTGACCGACAAGAAACTATTCCGCCCACTGGCAAGGCCGTTGGCATTGATCTGGGGTTGAAGTATTTCTACAAAGCAACTGATGGCTCTGAGGTAGAGAATCCCAAATTCTTGAGGAAGTCGGAACGCAAACTGAAACGTTTGCAGCGTCGAGTTTCCAAGAAGAAAAAGGGTTCTAGGAATCGCAGAAAAGCGATTAATCGATTGGGGCGACAACACCTGAAGGTATCGCGGCAGCGTAAAGACTGGGCTGTGAAAGAAGCCCGTGCGTTGGTGATGTCTAGCGACTTCATTGCCTACGAAAACTTGCAGGTGCGGAACATGGTACGTAATCACCATTTGGCGAAATCGATTAGCGATGCCGCCTGGAGTTTGTTTGTTGATTGGGTGAAATACTACGCTCAAATCTTTGGTAAATTGCAGCAACCTGTTCCACCTCAAAACACCACGATTGATTGCTTTGATTGCAAACAGCCAGTTAAGAAGACTCTGAGTACCCGTACTCATGTTTGTCCCCACTGCGGCTCTGTTCGATGCAGAGATGAAAATGCAGCGTGGAACATCCTGGAAAAGGGATTGAGACTGGCTGGAATAAATACCCTAGGGCATAGGGAAATCAACGCCTCTGGACAGAACGACCTCTATCTGAATCAAGCAATTGGTTTGGACAAGTCGGCTGGGTGAAAGAGGAACCCCGCGCTGTATGCGTAAGCATCAGCGTCGGGAGGATGTCAGGAATTTACCCTGATCAATGTCAAACGCTACGAATATGCTGTTTCCCTGATCAACGGCATCGGTCAAGATCTGGGCGGTTGGATCAAGCAACAGCGATCCGTGAAAAACTCAGCTTAATCCCCAGGTTAGATCCTATGAAACGTCGCGGCCATCTTTATCCTCAGATCACCGACTTTGCCAACCTGATCCAAGCCGCACGCCAAGCCCAACGCAGCAAACGCTTCCGATCCAGTGTTCTCACCTTCAACCATAACTTTGAAACCGAACTGTTCACGATCAAAACTGAACTCGAAACCAAAACCTATCAACCCGGCCCCTACTACACATTTCAGATCTTTGAACCCAAGCCCCGACTCATTTCAGCAGCCCCCTATCGAGATCGCGTTATTCATCACGCCCTCTGTAACATTATTACCCCGATCTTCGAGAAAACCTTTATTCATGATTCCTACGCCAACCGGATCGGTTACGGCACCCATCGAGCCCTACGTCGGTTCACCCACTTCATGCGATCCAGCGACTATATCTTGCAATGCGACATCCGCAAATACTTCCCCAGCATTGATCACGAGATCCTCAAATCCCTCATCCGCCGCAAGATCAAATGCCCAGACACCCTCTGGCTGATCGACACCCTTATCGACAACAGCAATGAACAAGAGTCCTTTGTGATCCATTTCCCTGGAGATGATCTACTCACCCCCTTATCCCGCCGCCACGGTCTACCCATCGGCAACCTCACCAGTCAACTATTCGCCAATATCTACCTCAACAATTTAGATCACTTCATCAAACAAACCCTTCGGATCAAGAAATACCTTCGCTACGCCGATGATTTTGCCCTCTTCTCCGA
>CAZONZ010000341.1:0-1092 GCA_964581005.1 uncultured bacterium | reverse complement strand
TGGATCGCCCACCTCAACCACGGCGACACCTACCACCTCCGAGCCCGGATCTTGGGCGATCTGACATTTCAGACTGCTTGAGCGATAATCAGGTGGGCTGGATCCTTTGGCTGCGTGGTGGTTCCTGGAACAACAATCCGATCAACTGCCGCTCCACCAACCGCACCTCCAACACCCCCGACAACCGCAACAACAACTACGGTTTTCGAGTCTGTTTCAGTTAACCCAGTACTCTCCCTCGTCAGAATGGCTTGGAGGGATCCCAGCAAGCGTATTGCCGAAGAGTCCAGATCCGGTCCCGTGATGGCCCCATCCATCCAAAGATCAACCTGATCAGACAGCTTAGTAAGATCCTGAACCGTTGTCTGATCCTCTTCTGGAAGAGACTCTTGGTATTACTGAATGAGATAAGTCACGATCAGGGCAAATAGACGAAAAGCATCATGGCTAGCACAACCCTTCAACCGGCCAGCACAATCCTTGAAAACGGCGATCGCCTCAGCCGTGAAGAATTTGAACGACGCTATGCGGCATCAACCATCAAAAAAGCTGAACTGATCGAAGGAGTTGTTTTCGTGGCATCTCCCTTGCGCTTCACCACTCATGGTAAACCTCACGCTCTCATGGTTACCTGGTTGAGCCTTTATCGATTGAATGATCCAGAGTTGGAGCTTGGCATCGAGCCGACCGTGCGCTTGGATCCAGACAATGAAGTGCAACCGGATATTGTCCTATTTCGCCCCAAAAGCAATACCCAAATCGATCCCGACGGCTACCTGACAGGTTCCCCTGATCTGATTGTCGAGATTGCAGCCAGTAGCGCTTCTTACGATCTGCACAGCAAGAAAGATATCTATGAACGCAATGGAGTCAAGAACTATATTGTCTGGCGTACCTTGGACAAAGAGATCGATTGGTTTGTCTTAGATAAAGGCGTGTACCGAAGACTCGAACCGGATACCCAGGGGTTAATCTGCAGTGATCAGTTTGAAGGCTTGTTTCTGGACGTGAACGCAATGCTGCAAGGTGATATCACCCAGGTTGTCCGATCAATCACCTAGGCTTAGATTGAGCCAGAGGATCCTTCCCCTT
>CAZONZ010000340.1:0-4655 GCA_964581005.1 uncultured bacterium | reverse complement strand
TTCCTTCTCGCAAGGTTTGAGCTGTTTCACGACCTGTGATCTCATTGATCCCGGTGGCAAGGCTAATCAACATCCCTCGCTGCTCAGGAGAAAGCTTGGTGTCAGTAAAGTCAGCCCCATCGATCTGAATATTCGTGATTGTGCTGCCCTGGAGGTTGGCTCCTGTCAAATTGGCTTGGCGCAGATCAACGTCGGTTAAATTGCAACTCATCAGTGAGGCACTGGTTAGGTTAGCCCGCTGTAAACTAGCCTTCTCAAAATTGGACTCAAAAAAATTGCCCTCGATCAAACTGGCAGAGGTCAAGCTTGCTTGCTTAAGGCTGGCACTATTAAACCGACTATTTTGGAATGAGGATTTATCCAGTTTGGCTTCGGCCATGTTGCAGTAGTCGCCAACAGCTTGCAGGAAACTCGCGCCCCGCAGATCGGCCCCAGCAAAGTTGGCTCGCTCTAGATCGGCCCGCCGAAAGCTAGCCAAGCGCAGATCGGCCTCTCTCATACTGACGCCGCGGAGATTGGCTTTGAGAAATGAGGTTTTGGGCATGCGGATCTTGTCGAACAGTCCTCTGGAGAGGTTAGCATTCTCCAGATCGGCTCCAAGGAGAGACTGTTTGGTTTTGATCGCATCGAGAAGATCGCGGGTCGTCTCAATACGGAGCGGATCAGGGCGCTCCGAAGCAGGGGTTGTCACACCTACGGATCCCACCATAATGTAAGGTCAATGAGCGGCCTACGACCACCCAGTATAAACTAGCTTGTTCTACTCGCAAACAGGTTAATTCAGAGTTAACAGCAACTCAACTTCTACTTGTTTTGGATCCCGTGCTGATCGGAGGCTTCGATCTGGGATGATCATGGTGCCCAGTTTGTCGGGAGAGGTGGCATGGACGCTGCATTTATTATCGATCCCTTGGCTCAGTTACAGGTTGCTCACGACACGAGTGTAGCGTTGATGGCGGCTTTGCAGGATCGAGGCCACCGGATTTACACGCTGGAGATCGGAGATCTGTTCATTCAGCACGGTCAAGCCTGGGCAACCTGGAATCGGATTGAATTGGATCGGAGCGCAAAGGGATCGACGCAGGCGGATCAAACCGATGGATCTCACCCATCCCATGGATCAGCTGGATCCCATCAGTCATCTAGATCTCATGAATCTCATGAATCCCATGGATCACAACTATTCTCTGGAGCGGATCACTCTCGCTGGTACCAGATTCTCGAAACCACAACGGGACCCCTTCGTGCGATGCAAGTGGTCTGGATGCGCAAAGATCCGCCGGTGGATAGTGCCTACATTTATGCAACCTATGTGCTGGATCTGATCCCATCAACCCATACGCTTGTCCTGAATCACCCTGCGGGTCTGCGATCAGCCAATGAAAAGCTATTTGCTCTCCAATTTTCGGATTGGACCCCTCGCACTTTAGTGACGGCTCGTAAACCGCTACTGCGATCCTTTGTTGAAGCTGAGGGGCGAGCTGTGTTGAAGCCTCTGGGGGGTAAAGGAGGAGAAGGCATCTTGTTTCTGACCTGGGGGGACGCCAATCTAAACTCGCTGATCGAGATTAGTACCCAGTTTGGCCAGGTTCCCGTTATGGTCCAGGAATATTTGCCTGCAGCGGTTCAAGGAGATAAACGGATCG
This sequence comes from uncultured bacterium, assembly GCA_964581005.1. Lineage (GTDB taxonomy): Bacteria > Cyanobacteriota > Cyanobacteriia > Thermostichales > Thermostichaceae > CAZONZ01. Next base: position 3,009 of record CAZONZ010000340.1, on the reverse strand, counting down.
TGCTGCTGGAAGGTCAGCCTATCGGTGCGGTCAACCGGATCCCAGGCCAGGGGGATTTTCGGGGCAATGTGGCGGCAGGGGGAACTGTGGAGAAAACTGTGATCACACCACGGGAACGAGAACTCTGTGCGGCCCTGGCTCCCATCTTGCAGCGGGAGCAGCTCTATTTTGTAGGGATCGATGTAATTGGGGAACGGCTCACGGAGATCAATGTCACCAGTCCCACCATGCTGCAAGAAATCAGTCAGCTGGAACAGGTTGATCTAGCCGATCAGGTTGCGGTCTGGCTGGAGGGGAAAGTGGCAGCTCAGCAGGGTTCGATCAAAGGGGTTGATTGATCGTTGGAATGGATCTTGATGGATCTTGATAGATCTCCTTGATAGATCTCCTTGATGGATCTTGATGGATCTCTTTGATAGATCTTTGCTAAATCCTGCTTATGGGGTTTGCTGAGATCCGGTTGGGTGTTGCCAAGCAAAGACAGGGTTGTCAAGGGATCGGGATGGATTGATCACTCCCTTCAGGAGCGCAGGAAAGGTGAGTTATGCAGTTTGAGTGGAAGCCTGTGTTGGAGCAATGGAGTCAGGACTTGATCGAGTCATTGAGTGAGGCGGAGACGCTAGAGTTGCCGCCAGAGATCCGGGCATCGGGTTGGTTGGGCTGTCCAGGTGCTTCTGAGGAGGAGATCCAGAGCCTTGAAGATCGTTTAGGCGTAAGCTTGCCGCTATCGTATCGATCGTTTTTGGCCGTGACCAATGGATGGCAACCGTACAGTACCTGGTGGGGGATTCGGCTGTGGTCCACACGAGAGGTGAACTGGTTTGATATGGGGTGGGCTTGGGATGATCTAGAGAGTCTTTCGATCTCAGATGCTCACTATTTTGTCTACGGACCCGATCAAGATCCTATCTCCTTTCGCCAGGAATATCTAAAAACAGCGTTGGCCATCAGCGATCTGTTTTGGGAAGGAGCCCAGTTGCTGCTCAATCCTAAGATCAGCTCATCCGAAGGGGAATGGGAAGCCTGGTATTTGGACAGCAAGTTGCCAGGAGCCTATCGCTATCGATCTTTCTGGGAGCTGATGACGAGCTCAAACTGGAAAACGATCGGCATTTAAGTGTGATCAGCTGGATACCACCCCTGATCCTGGAGCCATGCCTTCACATCCTGCTGCACTTGAGTGGGGATCTCCCAGGGAAACAGATGGGCCGTCTCAGGGTAAACCATCAACTTGGCTTGGGGAAATCGATCGGCGGTTTCTTGACTAGCGGCTGAGGTAATGTGCCGATCCTCTGCACCGGCCATCACCAATACAGGGAGATCGCGTGCTGCTAATGAATCGAGTTGATCAAGACGGTTGTATTTCTGTCTCAAAGCGGATCGGAGAGCATCACGCGCATAGGGTGAGGTTTGCAGGTAGGCGGGGAGGGCTTCGGCGGCGAGGTAGCGGTAGGCCAAAGGCGTGTGGTTTCGGATCAAGTAGCGGTATAAGGATCGCTGCCCAAAAGTTTGGATATTCCACTCCCATCCCGGCCAGATAGCATTCAAGATCGAAGCAATCCCCGTGTTGATCTCATCCCAGATCGTGACCGGGGGATGATTGCCCACAGGACGAGCAGCGGTTGCTACCAAGATCAATCCTAAAACTTGCGCTGGCGATCGAAGCGCCAACTCTAGGGCCAAGATCCCCCCCAGCGACCACCCCAATGCCAGATACTGATCGATCTGTAAATGGGCTAGCAAAGCCTCTAGATCCTGCAAATGATCATACATGGCAAAGGGAGCCGTAGCTGGACTCTGACCATAGCCGCGTAGATCGGGAGCAATGATCCAGAGATGATCCTGCAAACACTCCGCAAATACAGACAGACAATGGTGATTACCAGGGTGCCCATGCAGCATTAAACAGGGGATCCCGCGATCCCGCGATCCCCACTCTCGATAGTGCAATGTCGTCATGATTCCCCGATTACCTGGAACAAGCGGACTCAATTAGTGGGTAAACCTTGTCCTGGTAGGCTAGTTTCATGCCAATATCATAGCAGATAGATATAAAGTCGCTACACAATGAAACAGATTAGTCTCAGAATCTCAGATATGGAAAAAGAGCACTTGGATCGCTATTGCGAGATCACCGAGCGTGGTCAAACCGATGTGCTTCGTCAATTCATTCGGAGTTTGGCTGTTGCAGGGGCATTGACTCCTCTCGACAGTGTTGCGATTCCTGCCGATGCCGACTCTTCGGGTAGGGCGCGGGGCTCCTAGCGAGTCAGCTGAGCAGCAAGTTAGGCTATTCTGCATTGTTCTGAACGATCCCGACTTATCGAGTTAGCTGGTTGATCCTCCGAATCCAGTCTTGTGAGTGGTTAGCCGTGAAGCTGGTCGGTTGATCCAGATCTTTGCTCTGAGTCCAGTTTGTGATCGTTGCTGAGGTCTTTCTACCTTTTGCAGCAGGGGACACGACGGTCGTTGCGATCCTTGCTATACTTCTCAGAGATCTCGGTGCGCCACTGAGCTGGACGTTCGCACACTGCAGCCTAAGATCCCGATTTCGTGAGTGTAGGACTGCATTTGCAGCCTAAATACCTGACAGGAAGGACAAATAAAACGGTCAAAACGATGATGGAGTAAAGGATCCAAGGAATAACAGTCTGAGATGAAAACAGACCGTTTGCAGCCTAAGATCCAGCACAGGCAGTAAAGTCTGCACTTGCAACTTAAATTACTTCAAGCCAAGAGTTCCAAAGCGGCTTAAGTGATGATGAGGAGAAGGATCGGAGACTTGAGAGCTCAGAATCTATATCAGCATTCTGCAGGGTCTTGACAGATGGATCTGGAGGTAGTAGAGTTTTGGCGTTCACCTGGATCAGGGCTATGGGGGTAAGGGATCAAGCAAGCCTACTTCTTCTTAGGTTGCAACCTGAACTCTAAACATAGTTAGGCAGGACTGACTGACTTTGAGTCACATAGTCAACTTGAAGCAGTTAAGTCTGAACTATCTGCCCTAAG
>CAZONZ010000339.1:0-4675 GCA_964581005.1 uncultured bacterium | reverse complement strand
CCATCTCCAAAGCTCCCAGAAGCTTGAACTTCCTCAAACGTACCAGATTCCGGGATCCACAGAGCACCCGATCCCTTGATCTGATCTGTTAAGCTTTGTCTTGTTCTTGCCGCTTCAGCCGATCCAATTCCGCCTGGAGAGCTGCAATCTCCTGACGCAGGCGAGCCTCTTCAGTCAGGACCAGGTCGGTAGATGGAGCCGATCCAGATGAACCGTGATCCTCTTCGACATCATCGATCTGAATTTTGCGAGGTCCGCGTTGAGTGGAACTGGAATCAGATTGGGATGAAGACTGAGTTGCATCTTGGGTTTTCTTGATCAGATCATCCATGTAGGTGCGAGCCTCTTCGGCTGACATCGCTCCCCGCTCCACCAACTCATCCATCAGCGATTGGGCTTGGAGACGTAACCCCGATAAATGTTGATTGGCCTGTTCAGCTACAGAAGAGGCTTTATCCGCAGCAGCCGTAAATAGGCCCACTCCGAAGTAGAGAGCTTTTTGGGCAAACTTGGAGAGATTATTGTTTTCCATGCAGGATGCTGTGTAGAGCGACGGGTAACGATCTCAACCGATTCACAACCTATTCACATTGGACCAAGAGATCGATACAGTACCCCTGGATCTGGGCGGCCTGGGCAATCGCGCCTGTCTAGAGCATCCCGTGGTGCTGCTACCTCCCGGTCCTGACACGGTTTAGGCGTCTTAACCGCACGGACCCAGACCTTTCGTTAGCCTAGCACTTCCAGATGGGCAGATGACAACTGCTGGATCGTGATCTCGTGATCCAAGAAGACAAGAGGACAAAAGCCCCCCAGAACTTAGGAGCCCAAGGTTTGGAGGGAGTGGGGCCTACCGATCCCATACGCCATTCCCCCAGAAGCCCCTTGCCACAAGAGCTCTAACTCGGCTCGATCATAGGTTCGCTGGACCTGATCCTCTTGACTCGCAGCTGGATCATTGAGGATGGGGTGACCTGCTGGATCAAACCCTACTAAAACGCCCAGATGACCTCGGCTCGATGGGATGGGGGCTCCGGTCAACTCGCTCTCTTTCCATGCGTAACTGATCACAACAGGAATGCCAGCTTGGATCCAAGGCTCTAGATCGGCAAAGCTTGCAACTCGGATCACAAAAGCTTCTAAGGTTGGATCTAGAACATGCGCATAGGCCGTATTGAAAGGCCAGTTGCCGTAGCCTTTGTAATGCCAATCGTAGACTCCTTGAACAGCAGCACGGATTCGAGCCTCAGGTGGATCGCCCTTGGGATTCCAGTAGTCGAGCACCATAGTTAGAGAGACAGGGCTGCACCAGGCTTTGCCACCCTTGGGATAGATCATTTGCGAGTAGGCTGGGACCGGAAGGATCCTGCCCCACCGATGAGGATCCCCTGGACTCAGAGTATTAGGTTGAGTGGGATGATCGGAGAGGGCTAGACTGATCAAGGTCACAATGGGAGTGGAGATCGCTCCTGCTGGGTTGGGATCCGCAGGTTGAGATTGGGATCTTTGGCTGACCAGGGTGATCCGAAGTTGAAAGGCAGTTGCTTTGGCTTCAGGATCCGTTAGTTTCAAAATATCAACACTGACCGTAACCTCCTCGTCCCGTTGGGCTCGAACCGATCGGCGCTGGATTGTTTCCGGATCACTGGACCAGATCCCTAGGCTGTACCAACCTGTCCACTGTTGATGATGGATCCGCAGATGGATCTCGATCCAAGTTTCCTTCGGAGTTAAGGCATTCCAGGAGGCGATCGCTTCTTGAAACCCCGACTCTACAGTGACTTCAGGACTGTAGGCATAGCCCTTGATCTGAGAATCCTGAGTCACCTGCCGATCTCTAGACGTTAACTGTAGTTGTCCTTCAGAATCCAACTCGATCCCTTGCAGATCCCAGGATTGAAACTGGTGCAACCGACTTCGCCAGCAGAACCAGGGAGTCAAGTCGTTTGTGCGATCGGTCATACTCTTGCGGTTGCTTCAGATTGAGGAACATCCAACAATTTGCATCCAGGATCGGTTAGTGAGAGAGGATTTGCGAGAGGAAAAGTTTGGTCCGCTCCTCTTTGGGGTTTTGGAAGAACTCCGTCGGCGTGTTTTCTTCGACAATTTTGCCCCGATCAAAAAAGATCACACGATCAGCCACCTCACGGGCAAATCCCATCTCATGGGTGACACAGACCATCGTCATACCCGATCGAGCCAACTCTCGCATCACATCCAGAACCTCTTTGATCATTTCCGGATCCAGGGCTGAAGTTGGTTCGTCAAACAGCATCACAGCCGGATTCATGGCAAGGGCACGGGCGATCGCGACCCGTTGTTGTTGTCCCCCCGACAATTGGCCGGGATATTTATCGGCTTGCTCGGCAATCCCCACCCGCTCTAGCAGTTCCATTGCCCGTTGCTTGGCGTCCTCTTTGTTTTGTTTTTTGACCGAGATTGGGGCTAGCGTCACATTTTGTAAAACACTCAGGTGGGGGAACAAGTTGAACTGCTGAAAGACCATGCCCACTTCCCGCCGGATCGCGTCAATATTGCGGAGATCCGTTGTCAGCTCCATGCCATCCACTACGATCCGGCCTTTTTGATGCTCCTCCAGTCGATTGATCGTGCGGATAAAGGTGGATTTGCCTGATCCAGAAGGACCACAGACGACCACCACTTCCCCTCGATTGATCTGGGTTGTGATCCCTTTGAGAACATGAAACTCTCCGTACCATTTATGAACATCATCACATTCGATGATCACGGATCCAGGGGTGTGACCCATAGGGTTAGGGGTTGAGTTGGTCGTGGTCTGAGGAACATTCATGGGGATTCCTGGTCTATGGACAGAGCTTGAGAGCTATTGGCGATGATACCCGCAGCCGAGGCTAGACTGCCAGATTTAACTTGGTTAGAGGGGTATCTTTCGTAACATTTTCACACCGAAGAGGATGCAAAGCTGTGGTAGTTAACTGGATGAGGAACACCTTGGGAGCTATGCGAACCCGCTTGACGACTCCTTTAACTGGAGCACTGATCCTGACCCTTGTATCTGGGGGGATCGCCACCAGTCTGACCGATGCCGCCCACGCGCAAGCCCAACTTGAAAGCATTCGCAGCCGGGGGGCCATCCGTTGCGGGGCCAATAACCAACTACCGGGATTCGGGAACCTGGATGCTGATGGCAACTACGTTGGCTTTGATGTCGATATCTGTCGAGCTGTGGCTGCTGCGATCTTTGGCGATCCGACTAGTATTGAATTTGTCTATCTGACAGCGGCGAACCGTCAGTCTGCGATCCAGGCTGGCGAGATCGATATGATGAGCCGCAATACGACCTGGACGTTGACTCGTGATCGGGAATGGGGAGTAACTTACGGCCCAACGACCTACTACGATGGCCAGGGATTCATGGTCAAACAGGATCTGGGGATCACGTCTGTGGAGGAACTGGATGGGGCCTCAATCTGTGTGATCTCTGGAACGACGACTGAGCTGAACATGGCGGATGTGTTCCGGGCTCGCAATATTGACTTCAACCCGATCACCTTTGACGCTGAAGATGCTTCCTTCACGGCGTATGAAGAAGGTCGTTGCGATGCGATCACCAATGATCAAACGTCTCTCCTCTCCCGTCGTCCCACCCTGGAAAACCCTGATGATCATGTCATTCTGGATGAATTGATCTCAAAAGAACCATTAGGCCCACTGGTTGCCCAAGGGGATCCTCAACTCTCTGATATTCTGTACTGGACGGTCAATGCCCTCTTCTATGCCGAAGAAGTCGGGATCACGAGCGAAAACATTGATGAATTCTTGACCAGCGAAGATCCCAATATTCGGCGCTTCTTAGGACAAGATGGCAATTTGGGTGAGCTGTTAGGGCTTGATCCGGATTGGACCGTGAACGTGATCAAGGGTGTAGGCAACTACAGCGAAATGTTTGAACGGCATCTGACTCCGCTGGGTGTGAGCCGTGGCTACAACGTTCCTTACACCGAGGGTGGTCTGCAGTATTCCCCTCCTTTCCGCTAATTGATTTATCTTCATCGATCTCGATTGAGAGAGGGGCTAGGTTTGAAGTTCTTGCTCAAGTCTGGCCTCTCCTTGGCTAAGCTATCTATTACGCATAAAGAGGAAGGTCCCATATCGTCGGACGATCTCCCTGCTTATCTTCTCAGAGAATTTCCATGTGAATTTCAGGGAATCCCCCTCAATGATCTTTAGAATGTATCTCATCGAGCAGGAGGCGTAATGAGTTTTTACCCGGAATTAGATCAACTTAACTTCGATCAACTTAAGTCCAAGTGGTTTTCAGAACCACTCGAAGATCGTGATGTTAACGCGGCACAGGTCAATTTGATTTGGGCAAGGGGTCAGGAACTGGCCTCTCTAGATGCAGAGTCGGCTAGCTCTACTGATTGCGGAAGCATGAGGCAACTAGCGGCAAGGAAGCGTCAGAAACGCGCTGCTCAGCGTAGCGGCTGCGCGTAGCTCATTATAGGATCTTTACTATCAAACGTGCTTTGGCAACTATTTTCAAACCTGTATCAAACTTTGATCAAGATTTTTTATCCTAAAGCCTACTACCCTAGCTTTGCAAGCACGATCCACCTGTTACCCGTTTTCTCACGATTGTTCAGTTCCCAATCCAGGCATTTCCCAGGAGAGTTCAACCTGGATCTGACCA
>CAZONZ010000338.1:0-4685 GCA_964581005.1 uncultured bacterium | reverse complement strand
GCTTCAGAGTGATCGCAAGCCGTTTCAGAGTGATCGAAAGCTGCTTTAGAGTGACCGAAAGTTCTTTCAGAGCATGGGAAAGCCGTTTTAGGTTAATTGAGAGTTGTTTCAGATCACTTGAGATCTGTTTTGGAGTACTGCAGATCCGTTTTAGGCGAACGAGGGATCACTTGAGGGGGATGGTAGATTGTTTGCAGCTGTCCCTGAGAGTCTTGCCAAATGCTGGTGGACGATCTCTGGCCGGATCCAGCCGTACCCGGCACAGCCCAAGCGATAGAGTAATTGCTCAAAGGCTTCGGGATCCCAAGTAACGGAAGTGGACTCTGGCGGCAATTGAGAAGTGGATGAACTCCCGATCCATCGGGTCATGGAGGGCTGCTGCCGACCCAAAAAATTACGCAAGTACGGCTCAGCCCCTGGATCCCAATCCTGCTCCGGGATGGGCAGCAGTTCCCAGTCGAGGGTCCAAAGCTTGATCAGACGATCCCGTCCTCCTGAAATGGCATAACGAGAATCTGGACTAAACTCAACCGAATTCACCGCCGCTTGATGACCTTCAAAGGTGCGCAGACATTGACCCGATCGCAGATCCCAAAGTTTGACCGTTTGATCGTGGCTCCCCGACAGCGCATAATGTCCATCTGCACTCAACGCCACAGAATTGATCCAGGAGGTATGACCTTCAAAGGTGCGTAAACAGGTTCCCGTTTCGAGATCCCAAAGCTGCAACGTTGCATCATAGCTACCTGTCAAGGCATAACGCCCATCCGGACTCAAACTCACTGATCGAACCGTATCTCGAACCCCTTCAAAGTCGTGGATCGATTGACCTGTAGCCAGATCCCAAAGTTGCAGGATCTGATGGCCACTAGTGAGCAGGCGACGTTCATCCTTACTCAACTGGATCCCGGTGACCCCTGTTTTTAATCCACTAAAGGTATGCAGACAGGATCCCGCTTGCAAATCCCACAGCCGTAGAGATCGATCGTGGTAGCTACCAGATAAAGCATAGTGTCCGTCTTGACTCATCACCACCGAAGTCACATAAGCCGTATGGCCCTCCAGAGTTTGTAGACACCGCCCTTGATCGAGATCCCAAACTCTCAGCGTATTGTCCTCCCCTCCCGACAAGGCTCTGCGTCCGTCCTGGCTAAAACACACACAGGTCACCACCGCCCCATGCCCCGTCAAGCTCTTGAGCTCAGATCCCGTCTTCACATCCCACAGCTTCAAGGTCTTATCTTCACTGGCTGACAGGATCCAACGACCATCGTGATTACAACTGATCGCGGTCACATAGCGCTGATGCCCTGTAAACACCTGACCTTCCCACCCCCCCATCAGAGATCCCCGTGGCAGACAGACATACAGATCCATCCAAACCTGCATCGCGTCTACCCGTCGTTGACATCCAGGTTGAGAGCGAGCCACCCGGATCTGTTCAGCAGCGGTAGCCGGATCCCCATGTCCAAAGGCTTGGCGGGCTTGATATAACGCGGCTTGGTAGGCGGTCTCCGTCGAAAGGGCTGTTTCACTAGCCTGGATCCGGCACACCATAAAGGGAGCTTTCACCGCAACTTCACTGTCTTGGAGCAACCAGACTTTCACCGTTCGATCCTCTCCACCAGAGATCAGATAGTGCTGATCCTCACTCCAACAGAGCGTATGCACAGCTCCACCATGATCACTGAAGGTTCTGAGACAACGGCCCGTTTGCAGATCCCAAAGTTTGATCGTCCCATCCCGGCTACCTGTGACAGCATGACTTCCATTGGTCGTGATCTGAACGGCTTCTACCCCCAAACGGTGGCCTTTGAGTCGGCGCAGTCGCTTCCCTGAATTGAGATCAATCAGCTCCGGGTCAGTCCCCAAATTGGGAGCAATGCCGGGGTGACCACTGGCTAGTAGCACGCGATCGCCGCGATAGGTCAAACTCAAGCTGTAGCTCGTGCGATTCTGCTCAAAGGTTCGCAGAGGGTGCCAAGAAGCAATCAGATCGTCAACCGTGATCGGCCCCTCCGTATGGGCATGGACCCCCAGATCCCAGATCCGCAACGATTTGTAGCCTGCGGAGACGAGATAGCGTCCAGATTGACTAAGTTGAGCCGCAGCCCAACAGTGACCCGTCAGCGTCAGCAGCAAGTCTCCCTGATTCAGATCCCAGAGATAGAGCTGATTGTCATACCCTCCAGAGAGCAGAAATTGCCCATCCGGAGTCACCATCAGTGAGTGGATCCCATTGCGATGCCCCATGAGTGTCTGCAAACACTGTCCCTTCCGGAGATCCCACAATTTGATCGATCCATCCCGACTTCCCGACAACCCTAGATCCCCATCAGGACTTAAATACACCGCCCAAACTGCATCAGCATGACCCAACCAGGATCGAATACAGGATCCCGTCTTTAAATCCCAAAGGAGCAGCATCCCATCTTCGCTACCCGAAAACCCGTAGCGCTGTTCAGGATCCATGTGAACCGCTAGCACAGGCGAGGTATGACCTTCTAAATTGAAAAGCAGTTTTTGGGTGAGAGGGAGCTCCTCTTCCGCCATCGTCAGGGTGATGATGATCTCTTCTTGCTCTTGACTGGGGATCAGGATCTCTGGGAGCGGCTCCAAGGCTTCTAAGGCTGCTGCCGTGGGATCCTCGCTCAGCAAGGCGTTTGTCTCAACCTCAGTGACTCCCAGACCAACCAACCCATTCAGCAGAGTGATCGCTTCAGCATAATCGCGCCGTTCTAAGTGAACCTGGGCCAGGAGATAGGTTGGCAGCCATGCTTCCGGTTGTGAACTACGGATCTCACGTTGTTTTTGCAGCAAGATTTCAATCAAGGCTTCGTCTGTGATCTCCCCTGTGCGCCATTGCACCAGTCCCTGGTTATAGATCGATTCCATATGTTGGGGATCGATCTGCAGGGCTTCGTCCCACAAACGCAAGGCTTGGCGGCGATTCCCCAGATCGAGAAGGGAAACGGCTCGGTTATTTAAGCTATCAGCTAGAGATTGTTCAACCGTTGGGCGAGGGCGAGGGTAGCTTAGATCGGTGACATCCGCGTAAATCCGCTCCAGACGCTCTGCAATCTCAGTCATCGATTGGGGCCGTCGATCCGGATCCGCTTCAAAACAGTGTCGTAATAAGTCTTCGAGATCGGCTGGCATCTTGGGGATCCCGTCTCGCTGGGGGCCTTGTTCTTGATAATCCTCCAAAGCATCCAGAGCTTCGATCCCAGAGCGCCAAGTGATCGTGCCCACAAACATTTCTAAAACCGAAACCCCCCAGGACCACACATCGGTTTCACGAGTGAGCTTTGGTCGTTGATCGCGCGGGATCCCAGCTCTAGCCATCTCCAAGCCTTGAGCCTGCTCCGGCGAACAGTACCCACGGGTCATCCCTCCGAACGTGGCCAACAAGGTTCCCTGCTCCTCGTCAGCCCCCAACGTCTTAAAATCACCGGATCCCAAAGCACGGGCTCTAGCCAATCCAAAGTCAGTCACCTTGGCGATCCCCTCTGGTGTCATCATCACGTTTTCTGGTTTGACGTCCTGGTGGATCAGTTTATGGTGATGGGCATGTTGCAGCCCCCAAGCAAACTGAATCGCAATATCTAACATCTGAGCAAGATCTTGAAATTGCCCCGATCGGATCCAGGTTTGTAAACTGCCGCCGCGCACATATTCCGCAAAAACCCTAGGGATCCCACCTAGGCGACGCACATAGTAGCAGCTAACTGTATGGGGATGAAGTCCAAGATTAACCCAGACCTCTGCCTCTTGCTCAAAGTTCTCTGCCCCTCCCGATCGAGAGAGCACCTCCGGTTTCGGACTTTTTACAGCCAGATCCACATTCCAACCGAGGTGCCGCACCTGATAAACCCGCCCCATCGCTCCCGCCCCCAAGACCCGGATCACCTCGTAAAGATCCAAAATCCGATCGCCAACGTGCCAATCCTGCGGAACGGCATCCTCATCGAGTTGGATCTTGATACTGCGCGTCGTACTCCCCGACACCCGCGAGAAGCCACTGGATCGCTGCGAACGGCTTCCACCTGTATCGGTTTGAAACGCGATTGATCGAACCCCCGATAGAGGAGTCGCACTACTCCCAGCCGAATGCTGTAAGCCTAGTGAGGAAGGAGGTTCCAGATCGGCACTGGCTCCCTGGCTCAGTTTATAGGAGTCAGCCGCTTGGCTCCCTTGAGTTCCTGATGTGACAGAGGTTAAGGGGCGTAGGGTGGGTGGGATCCCGATACTACCTTCGAGAGCCACCACAATAAAGGAGCGGCGGCACTGACGACACCGAGCTCGCTGACCCAGTTGATCTTCGGGAACTCGATAACGTTTGTCGCAATGAGGGCAGGCAGCAATCAGCAGTTGAGACATCACGATCCCCAGGTAGCGATCAGCCACAGCCTAGCAACTTGAAGACTCTTAATCCGAAGATCGATCGGAATTCAGGGGTGCTAAGGCACAATCAAGTCCTATCAGAATCGGGATCGCTGTAGTGTCCCTTGCTATAAAAGTTAGACATGGTGGGATAGCGAGGCTGTTTCGGATTCGATCGATTCTTCTAGAGCATCCCAATCAATAGCAGCAACCCAAAGACTTTCTGCAGCAGAGTATTGCACAACACCCTCTACCAAGATTCGTCGCAGTGCTCCAACCATAGCCGATAGGCTTGGTTGGGG
>CAZONZ010000337.1:1874-4687 GCA_964581005.1 uncultured bacterium | reverse complement strand
TAACCTCCTGACGTCGATGGCAATAGCCAATCACATAGGGATTGGTCCCCCGATAAATGTGGAGCAGATAGGGATCCACCTTCCGCTCAGAGATTTGATCGCCTCGGCTAGCCGTTCGGTAGCGAATCTGAACCCGTCTGGATTCTCGACAAGCTTGCTCAAGCTGTTGCCAGATCTCAGCATCTAGTTGAGTTTCAGCTCCAGCCCGAAAGACCAACCGAGAATCCGAAACCGATTGGAGATCCACCCATTCCGTTTCTGGGATGCGCTCCGCTAGTCGTGCCACTGCAGAGCGGAGCAAAGGAGCAAAGGTTAATCCGCCATAAGCCTCCAACATCCGAGCTCCTAGGGTGATGGCAAACAGTTCACCTTGGGTTAAGGGGATCGAAGGTAACCTCCATTCTGGATCCGTGTAATGGAAGCCTTTCGACTTTGAAAAGTGAATAGGAGCATGGAAACGATCCCTGAGGAATGTAATGTCTGCTCGGACAGTCCGCTCACTGATCTCTAACTCGGCAGCTAGAGTTGTAGCTGTCTGTCGATGTGCCGAACGAAGTAAGGCATCTAACTTCAAAGCTCGTTCTAACTGGCGTAGCATTGTTCCAATTCATGCATCTGCGATCATTCTAGAAAGTCAACCCGGCAAAAAAGCTTCCGACCTAAACAAGATTTGCCAAGTTTTCTGAAGAATCTCGGACATTCTTCCCCAAGTGATCACTGCTGAACTGGCGATCCTGGTCTGTTGGAGCCCTCTCTTGCTCCGCACGATCCTTATCCGAGATCCACTCTAGATACCCCAGCACCGCGATCTTGGCCATATCCATAAACTCATCCTCCATCTCCAGCTCCAGGATCACAATGATCATCGCCCCAATAGCGGTGATGGAGATCAGCATCAGAGGCGTCAACGTGAATTTATTCATGTCTGCAGAAGTCCTCCAGCTGATCCCTCTGTATCCAACAGATCACAAGCTCCTCTTCCAGTCAACTACATCGAGCGTCTAAGTGCTTGCAGGTTGCCTGGATCTCAATCAGCTGCAGCTGTAGGAATCGATCACCGAACAAGGGATTGGCCTGCAGATCAACCTACAACAACAACGACTCTCTGTAGTGGAGATTGAGACTGGAGTAAATCGGTTGGTATTATTGCCCGATCCTTTCAACTGACTTGTTCGTATGTAGCGATCACGGCAAGAAATGGATCGGCAGGAGCTAATCCTAAAAAGTTGATGAGGCTGAGGGGAGGGATCTTCACGATCGCTTGTGGGGGGCTAAATCCAGGTATAGCCTCAATGTAGCGTTTAACCAACTCGATCCGACTGCGATCTGAACCATCTCGCCAGATCTGGATTGCTTTTTGAAAGAACATACGGTTGGAGAAACTCACGATCACCACTCCACCGGACGTCAAGATCCGAGCAATCTCTGCTAAGACCACTTCTGGATATTGAAGATATTGAATCGAGACTGCGATCAAGACGGCATCAAATGACTGATCGGGGAAAGGTAGTTGGGGTTGCTGGTTCAAATCTTGAATAATGTAGTGATCCAGACGGGGGTTGGCAGCTAGTTCCTCTGCATTCATGCCGTGGCCTTCAACATGCTCAAAGGAGATCTCTTCGGGTAAATGAGATACCCAACTGCTCATCAGATCCAGGATCCGGGTTTGAGGTTTGAGCTGCTGGCGATAGAGGTCAGTTAATTGCTGGATGAAGGGATCATCTACATGGGTTACAAAGCGAGGAAAATCGTAAAACAACCGATCCTCTGTGGGATCCAACTTGGCCCGATCACTGGGTTGCAACACCATAGAATGCTCAATCATGGGGGACATTTTGGCAGAACATTGTGATCTTAACGATCCTTGAGACGCGATCGGAGGCATTCTCCGCGATGCTAGTGGAGACGTTGGGAGAAATCCTGGCGAAGAAGTGGGGAGGTTGAAGGAGAATCTGTTGGAGAATCTGTTTGTGCTCTTCTGTCCACCGATCCTAACCCCTCATGCGAGACTAAGTGAGAGATAAACGCATCGGATCAATCGGATCAAGTTGAGGATGAAATGCTAATGGTGAGCTTGCTAGTTGTGTGTGCAATCCTGGGCTATCTGCTGGGCTCGATCCCGACAGGTTACTGGGTGGGACGAGGTATCGGTGGAATCGATATTCGCGAACACGGATCGGGATCGATGGGAGCCACCAATATTCTGCGGACGTTGGGGAAAGGGCCTGCCTTGCTCGTTTTGGCTGTGGATTTGGGGAAGGGAATGGCGGCGGTTGGATTGGCCCATCTGATCGCCCAACGAGGGATCAACGGATTCCTGGAGGCTGGGATCCAGACTGGAGGACTTGCTGACATCGGTGTTGATCAGCTTGAGCCTTGGATGGTCGTTGTGGCGGGATTTCTAGCGGTGGTAGGACATAGCCGTCCCATCTGGTTGGGGTTCAAGGGAGGCAAGTCTGTCGCAACCAGTTTAGGGATCTTGTTAGCAATGGCGTGGCCTGTCGCCTTGAGCATTTTAGGCGTTTGGGGGATGGGGCTAGCGATCTCTCGGATCGTATCGTTTAGTTCTGTGTTGGCAGCGGTGGCAGCTCCGATCTTGATGTGGAGCTTTCATCAACCTTTAGCCTATGGATTGTTTGCATTAGCGGGTGGACTCTACATTTTGGGCACTCACCGCCGGAATATTGAGCGACTCCTAGCAGGAACAGAACCCCGGATCGGGAAAAAGCTCGCGGATCAATCCTGAGAATGGCCAGTGCTTCTAGAAGATTTCAGGGATCATTGCCAGAGAATCCTTCGGATCAATCCTGAGA
>CAZONZ010000337.1:0-1774 GCA_964581005.1 uncultured bacterium | reverse complement strand
GAGAATCCTTCGGATCAATCCTGAGAGTGGCTAGTACGCATTGAATTTTCAGAGATCATGATCAGAGAATCTTTGGGTATTTAGGAGATCTTCAGTGGGTTAATGTCTCAGGATCTTCAGGAGTTTTCAGGAGTCTTCAGGAGTTTTCAGGAGTTTTCAGGAGTCTTCAGGAGTCTTCAGGAGTCTTTAAGGCCCATTCCGGACCTACGAGTGAGGTGATCGGTGTGGCTAGATATTTCTGGGTAACTTCATAGAGCTGCTCTGAAGTGAGCTCTCGGATCAGGGCTGGGTAGATGTGATCAAACTCTAATCCAAGACCCAGGGTTTCATACCAGGCCAGCATATGAGCGATCTGAGCATTGGTCTGTTTTCCCAGTGCGTATTGTCCCAGTACCTTGCGCTGGGTCAGTTCAACCACCTCCGGATCTAGAGGATCAGCTCGCAACCGATCCAGTTCAGCGTGCAGTGCATCTAAGGCGGCTTCGGTATTGTCTGCTGCGGTACCGAGATAGGCGATCAGCGGCGAAGGATCGAGTCGGGTTGCATAGTGGGCTGAGACTTCGTAAGCCAGTCCCCGTTTTTCCCGCAGCTCCACAAATAAGCGGCTAGAAAGTCCATTCCCCAAGTAGGTTGCCAAAAGTTTCAAGGCAGCATAATCCGCCGATCCCGCTCTAGCCCCTTGATAGCCGATCATGATCAAACTTTGCTGCGTATCCTGATAGGTTTTAACCTGCTGCGGGGTTTGCGGGACTCGAATGGGATCTGCTTCAGCCTCATCCAGGTCCACCGATTTCGCGATCAAGCTTGATCCAGACCAATGACCTAATACCGAGAGAACATGATCCAGAACTTCATCCACGGGAAGCGGTCCCACAATGGCAAGCACGAGCCGATCCGGACGACACTGGTGCTGATGAAAAGCGACAAGATCCTCACGGGTCAGGGATTGGAGGGTGGCTTCATGCCCGATCACCGGAATGGCGTAGGGATGGTTAGGATAAAGGATCTGGCGTAATTGATCGAAAGCAACGGGGAAAAGTCGCTCTTTTTGGGCCTGGATCGCTCGCATCATCATCCCGCGCTCCCGCTCAAACTCCTGCTCTGGAAAACTGGGTTGCTGTAGGATCTCACCGATCAGGGTCATAATCTTGGCGAAGTCAGCGGAGACACACTTCAACCCCAATTCAAAATAATCCGAACTGTTGTCTGCACTGATCCCAGCTCCCAAGGATTCAACGATCGCGGCAATGGCTTGAGAACTGCGCTGCTGCGTGCCTTTCGTCAAAACAGCGGCTGTCAGATTGCCCAACCCAGCTTGATCCCGATGTTCGATCCGCCCGCCCCCCTGAAACAGAAAGCGAGCAGCCACAATATCCACAGTAGGATTCTGAACGATCAGCAACCGAATCCCGTTATCGAGCTGGATCCGATGAGCTGGATGATGACGATGGTGAGCAGGGGGAAGACTCTGAATGAGTGGCAAAGCAAAAGCAGACGTGAGCACAAGCGCGATCCTACGAATACCCTGAGCTAATCTTATGGCGATCTGGAATGACCCTTTCGTTAAATCTGAGCTGATCTTGAGGGGAATGTGATCTGAATCTTGAGGTGATCGTGAGGTGGTGATCCTGGCTGAATGTTAGCTAAAGCTCGATCTAGAGATGTTGATCTGCGGTAGATCTTGAGCTTGAGTTAATCTTAAAGAGATCTTGGACCCAGCTGACCAAAAATAATGGGATACAAGCCCCCCCCTTTTAGGGCGGCTTTCTCTGAA
>CAZONZ010000336.1:0-4690 GCA_964581005.1 uncultured bacterium | reverse complement strand
TCCGGGGGGGATTCTCGACGGCGCTGTTGAACTGCAGGGTTTCAGGATAGATCGGGGTGGACTGGGGTGGGGTGGGGCGGGTGGGAGAATCGGCAAGTCGGATGCCTGGAAAGGTTTGGGCAATCTGGCGGCGCAACGTCTGGCGATCCTGCTGCAGTTGGCGCAGGAAATCGTCCGTCTCGGCCTTCGCTGTTTGAGGACCATAGCGATCCAGATAGGGGAGACGGCGACAGTGGTGAAACGCTAGGAGTTCTTCAGCTGTGATGAGAGGCTGGCCAGGATCGACACAAGGCAGAGAGACCATAGGCAGGGCTCGCTGGATAACTGCCTTCACTTTACGCGATCTCGACAAGCTGCAGATCTAACCCGACCCGGATCTCCGGCTTGCCACAACTTCAGTAGATTAGCCTGTTCATTTCGCGTTAGCATTTGGGCTAGGAGCTAATACAAGGGAGGCAGCAACGATGGACATTTGTGAACGTCACCTCGGAACGATCCTGAAAACGGCTGAAGAGTTGAGCAAGGCTCACGATACTTACCCAACGCTTTATCAGATTCAAGTAGCCACAGGATTATCCCATGATGAAATTGTTGCAGCCCTGGAGTATGAACCGATCCCACTCGGATGGCATCTGGCGACGATCGAAGAAGAAGAAGATCATGAGCATGGCAACAAAGATAAGGATGGGGTTCCCTTCATCATCCGAGGTCAGCCCTGTGGTTTATTGATCATCAACCGAGTTCACTACGATCACCCCCAACAGATCCATGGTGATGAGTCCGAAGGCATCTGAATGCCAAGATCCTTTGCTGGAATCCTCACTGGGGACTGCTCAACACCGCTTGTCGGGAGAGAGAAAGTTGCAATAATGGATCACAGTTTCGCATAAGTAGATCTACAGAGTGTACGTACAAGTTCTGGGGTTGGGAGCAGCAGGGTTTGCGGCAGCTCGCTTGCTGCAGGCCCAAGGACATACCGTTTTGATTCAGGACGAACAAATTTCTTCTGGGTTACAGCAACGCCAGGATCAGCTCCACGCTCAAGGGGTGCGGGTGGACTTGGGCCAACCTTTTCAGATCCAGGTGGGGGTTGAGCAAATCGTTGTCAGTCCTGGGATTCCTTGGGATCATCCGATCTTAAAGCAGGCACGAAATCAGGGGATCGAGGTTTTAGGGGAAGCTGAACTGGCATGGCGATCGCTGCAGCACCTGCCTTGGGTAGGGATCACAGGAACCAATGGCAAAACCACAACAACTGCCTTGATCGCTGCCATGTTCAAATCTGCGGGCCTAAATGCCCCAGCTTGCGGCAATATTGGTCTTCCCCTGTGCCAAGTCGCGTTGGAAACCTTGATCGCTCAAGACCAACCAGACTGGATCGTGGCAGAACTGAGCAGTTACCAACTTGAAGCAGCCCCAACTCTTGCTGCCACCTCAGATCCTTCTGCTGCCTTAGATCCTTCTGCAGCCCCAACTCTTGCTGCCACCTCAGATCCTTCTGCTACCTCAGATCCTTCTGCTACCTCAGATCCTTCTGTTCCTGCTCCAGATCCTTCTGTTCCTGCTTCAGATTCAAGCTCTAGCCCCAGCTCACCTCCAAACCGAAAGATAGCCCTCGACCCACCTGCCCCGATCCGGATTGGAGTCTGGACAACCTTTACCCCGGATCATCTGGAACGCCACAGCACGTTAGAAAACTACGCTGCAATCAAAGCCCGCCTTTTGAATCAGGCTACCTACCAGGTGATCAATGGTGACGATCCCTATCTTCAACAACACCGATCTCGATGGCCCCAAGCGCTCTGGACTGCATGTGAGCATCCCAATGCACCTGTCCACATCCAATCAGACTGGATCTGGATTCAGGATCAAAAACTAGCTCCCTTGGGAGATTTCTCGCAACGCCTACCGGGTCAACACAATCTCCAAAACCTTCTCATGGCGGTAGCCGCAGCTCACCTCGCAGGTTTAGATCCCGCCGCCATCACTCAAACGATCGCAGAATTTCCAGGTGTACCGCATCGATTAGAGACGGTCTATGAAAAGGATCGGATCCGGTGGATTAATGACAGCAAAGCGACCAATTACGATGCTGCAGCGGTTGGATTGACGGCGGTTCCCGCTCCGATCATCTTGATTGCAGGAGGAAAACCCAAGCGTGGGGATGATTCAGTTTGGCTGCAGCTGATCCAGGCCAAAGTGGCGACTGTGTTGTTGATCGGGGAAGCAGCCCCTGCCTTTGCAGCCCGTTTAGATCAGATCAACTATACTAGCTACCAAATGGCTCAAACTCTAGATATAGCGGTTCCATTGGCGCTAAAGGCAGCCCAATCTCTGCAAATGGGCAGCAACCGTATTGTTCACTCAGATCCCTCGGATTCAGCGAACTCCCTCAATCAGCAGGATCTATCTGTTACTCCTGGTTCGGATCATGACTCGATCACTGTCCTCTTCTCGCCCGCCTGTGCCAGCTTTGATCAGTACGCCAACTTCGAGCAGCGTGGTGAACACTTCCGTCAATGTTGTCAACAGTTGGGCCGTTGAAGCACGCTTGTTACGCTGGCTGACCCTGATCTGGGTGACGGTGGGGCTGGTGATGCTTTTTTCGGCCTCGTTTGCGGTGGCCCAGGAGATCACGGGAGATGGGCTCTATTTTGTCAAGCGCCAGTTGATGTGGGTGGGCTTAGGTGCAATCGCGTTCACGGTGGTTGTGCGAGTCCCCTTGCGGCGCTGGTTCGGGATCGCAGGAGTCTTATGTTTGCTGGGGATCTTGCTCGTGGTCGCAACCCATATTCCTGGATTGGGCGTGACGAGTTTGGGGGCAAGGCGCTGGCTCGATCTGCGGATTTTGCCTGTGATCCAACCGTCTGAGCTGCTGAAGCCGCTTTTAGTGCTGCAGGGGGCTGTTGTGTTTGGGCAATGGTTCCAGCGTTCTCTGATCTATCGATGTGGGTGGGTGAGTGTGTTTGCGATCCCCATCTTGGCGATCCTGGCGCAACCCAATTTAGGCACTGCGGCAATCTGTGGGATCACCCTGTGGACGATGGCCTGGGTCGCCGGTCTGCCCGCTTGGACGTTGATCAATACAGCTGCCACTGGCATTATCACCGCCGTGGTGAGTATTTTCACACGAGACTATCAACGCCGTCGGATCACAGCCTTTCTCGATCCGTGGGCCAGTGCTCAGGGGGATGGCTATCAGCTGGTGCAAAGTTTGATGGCGATCGGGTCGGGGGGCACTTGGGGGCGTGGATTTGGCTTATCTCAACAGAAGTTGTTTTATCTACCGATCCAGTACACCGACTTTATCTTTTCAGTCTTTGCC
This sequence comes from uncultured bacterium, assembly GCA_964581005.1. Taxonomy (GTDB): domain Bacteria; phylum Cyanobacteriota; class Cyanobacteriia; order Thermostichales; family Thermostichaceae; genus CAZONZ01. The sequence goes on along the minus strand of CAZONZ010000336.1, from coordinate 1,365 downwards.
GAAGAATTTGGATTGGTCGGATCCCTCTTGTTTCTAGGTTTGCTGGCTGCTTACACAGTGATCGGAGTGCGAGTCATGTTACTGGCAAAAGATCCAACGTTGCGGTTGATCGCGTGTGGGTGTTTGAGTTTTCTGGTGGGGCAATCGATCATTAACATTGGGGTTGTCAGTGGTGCCTTGCCAACAACAGGTTTACCTTTACCCTTATTTAGTCATGGGGGCAGTTCAATCTTGTCTGGGATCGTGATGGCAGGATTGCTGGTTCGGGTTGCCCGTGAAGCTGGGGGCGCACAGATCCTGCCGTTTCGGGGGCGTTAGAGAGAGGATAAGGTTAGTTTGAAATAAGGTTAGTTTGAAATAAGGTTAGTTTACAAATAAGGTTAGTTTACAAATTATGCTTAAGGTTGACATTGCTGGGCAAGACTTGATCTCTTGAAAAGACAGATATTTTCACCTCGATTTATTCCTGTGATTGAGTCAATCTTGGTTCAACAGACAACAGCTCTATACAAAGGATCCGTCCGCCTTAGCAATACGTCCGAACCCGAACCTGATGTTGCGATTCTGCAGAGGCGACCACGAGTTTATGTAAACCATCATCCAACCCCCAACGATATTTTTGCTTTAGTTGAGGTGTCTGACACAACCCTTTCCTATGATCGGATGATTAAAGCCAAGCTCTACGCTCGTGAGGAGATCCAAGAGCTTTGGATCGTCAATCTGGATGAGCTTAGTATTGAGAGATATCGGATCCCAAGTCCTGATGGGTATCGAGACGCACAAACCTTCCGACAAGGGAATGAGATCGCTTTCCTTGCCTTCCTCGACATCACCTTTGCACTAGCTGACTTGTTGGTAGATTTTTGGGCTGATCCTCTAGATCCCATTTAGGTTTAAGTTAGAGGAAGTAGATCCGTAACTAGTCACAGCAATAAGAATCGCTAATTGAGAATAGCTCAATCTCCGTTAGTATGCTAGGCTCAGCTCCATGGACATTGAGCAGACACCAGATCTATCTCATCTCATCAATGACCCCAACTTGGATCCACAACAGCTGGGGGCCCAGTTCTGGTATGAGCTTTTTCTCAAACAACGACCAGAAAACCAACGGCAACAACAAGACAGCCAACAGCAACAACAAGATATCCAACAGGTGCACCACCAACTCAGTCAGCTACAAGCCGAGGTTGACCAGCTCAAAGAGGCTCTGCGCAAACTCTCCCATCGCACCAGTGACAATAGCTCTCAGCCTCCTTCCTCGGATGGCTATAAGAAGAAAAGCCAAGATATCAAGCGACCCAAACGCAAACAGGGGTAGTCCTCCAAAGGAAAGGATAGTATAATAGCTAAACCTTTCTTACTAGC
>CAZONZ010000335.1:0-4700 GCA_964581005.1 uncultured bacterium | reverse complement strand
TAGAGATCGGTTAGACTTTGGATGGGTCTCAAAGGATGGCTGTCCAATGGAATGCGAGATGCGGATAGTTCAGAAGGGGATGCCATGACCTCTACGATCTCCACGAACCAGCACCTGCCGATCCTCGAAAGTGGCGATCATCTTGCCAGGGATGAGTTTGAACGACGCTACCAAGCCATGCCTGATCTGAGAAAAGCAGAATTAGTTGAGGGCGTAGTTTACGTGGCATCCCCAGTCAGGGTTAGAAAGCACGGTCAACCCCACAGCTATATCATCGGCTGGCTCGTAGCCTACAGTGCGGTCACCCCTAGAGTGATGGTGTGCGACAATACGACAGTGCGCCTAGATGCAGAGAATGAACCCCAACCTGATGCTTTGTTAAGAATCGATGAGGCAAAGGGAGGACAATCGCGCATCAGCAATGATGACTATCTTGAAGGTGCGCCGGAGCTGATTGTAGAGATTGCGTCCAGCAGTGCATCTTATGATCTGTACGATAAGCTGCAAGTCTACCAACGCAATGGAGTGAGGGAGTATCTTGTGTGGTTAACCGAGGAGCGCGACTTCCGCTGGTACACACTAGAGAACACAGGATATGTGAAGCAGCAGCCGGATGCAATGGGGACATTACACAGTCAGGTTTTTCCTGGGCTGCAGTTAGCTGTCGAAGCACTGCTAGCAGATGATATGCAGATGGTATTATCTGTTTTGCAAAAAGGAATAAATTCAGAAGCGCATCAGGAGTTTGTAAGTCGATTGCTTTCATAGAGGGTCCGATCCCATTGGCTTGTATAGACAACAAGCTTCGGTGAAGGATCTTAAATTGCGGCAGATAGAAACGACACTGCGGCAGGTTGATCGGTATGATGGACAATTCTATGCGGGACAATCACCTGGTTTCTTTAGTGCTTCAGGGATCTTCAGGTTACTGAAGGATCTTCAGCTTGCTAAGGGATCTTCAGGCTTGCTAAGGGATCTTCAGGCTTGCTGAGGGATCTTCGGGCTACTGAGGGATCTTCAGGTTTGCTGAGGAATCTTCAGGCTTGCTGAGGGATCTTCAGGTTTGCTGAGGGATCTTCAGGTTTACTGAGGAATCTTCAGGTTTGCTGAGGATCCTAAAGTTGCCTTGGCAGATCCGGTTCAGCGCAGAAGGGATCCGGTACGTAAGCAGGCGGCAGCAGTTCAAGAAACTTAGATATCATCGTGTGATCGTCCGATGCCACAAACCCGTAAAAATTGGTGCTATTCCAGATCAAGTAAGCAAACTTAAAATGCCGCTTCATGGTGCTCACCAACGTCTCAAACTCCAGCTGGCCTACACTCAATCCCGCCCCTTGATTCAAAATCGCCGTTCGCTTCGTCCCGATCTCCTCATCTGAAAAATAGAGAGTTTTGAACATGCCATCCTTGATCTCCTCTCGCCGCTGATATTCAGCTTGATCAGGGATCCGCAATTTTTCCTTAAACAGAACCACCCCATCCTCTTTCAGCAACTGCTTGAGATAGTAATATTGAGTATCTCGATGAGGATGATAAAACTGGAATGTCATACTCGCATGGATGATATCAAACCCTTCGCTGAATAGCTCCAACTCTGGCTTCGATCGGATAAATTCCGGCGTAATATCCACATGCGGTCCAAGATGAAACTGAGTATAGGTATGGTTCAACAATCGCTCAAAGTCTTCTTGATTGACTCGATCAACAGAATCCGTCAAATTGCGTACTAAGCCCTGACAATATTCTGCAATCGTCCGTGAATTCGTCCCATCGATCCCGCTAGACTCGTAGTGTTTGACGATCTCTAGATTCTTTTCCTGAGCCAGCCACGTTGCAAACTGACAGATCGTGAGCCCCAAACGCAAGAGCTCTTCCGTGATGAATGGAACACTCGCCAGATAATGAGGATAAAACCTGCCCAAATTCTTCTCAAACAGTTGCCAATAGCGCGTCATCTCAGATCCATACTGATCCAAAAACTCCTGTCTTACCACAACAGGCTTGTTAGGCACTTGGAGCTTCAACCGCCCCACATCATCAAAATAGTCTTTCACACTGGCCAAACGTGGGCTCTTTAAGCACAGATCCCGATGCTCTTCGTAACTAAGGATCTCCATGATCAATGCTCCGGCTTCTAGTGAAGGACTTGATTGAGCTAGTTTGACTCATCCACGCTACTCTGATCAAAGAGAGATGAGGGAGATCTCACAGAAGTCCCCCTCCTTAAAACGTCTTATGGCAATCGATCCATTAAACCTGATCAGAATCCTCCATTAACCTGTCACATTCCGAGCCACCAAACAGACATAATCGGCACTCCAGTGATACGGATCAATGGGATAGTCGCCAGGTTGAACCGGCCAATCAGCTTCCCGATGAAACGAGACTAGATCCAAAACGGACCCGTCAGAGAACAAGGTGGTGAAGAATGTTTTGGCTTGTTGATCGGACCAATTGGCCAACCCCGTAAACGTAAACTCCTCACCTGAGTTTTGAAATACCCGCTTCATATTCGCCACGACATCCAAATAGATCAATCCTCCTGGCTTCGTCGCGTGCTTGGCTTTTTGGGCCACGACCTGAATGTGATCGGCACTGAGCAAATGAAACACTCCAGCACAGATTACACAGTCATAGGATTCTTGATCAAAGGGATAAGAAGTGATATCAGCCGTAATAAACCTGACATGATCAAGTGATTTTTGCTGAGCTCGATACAGGACAGCTTGCTCTCCAGCAATATCGATCCCAGTGACGTGATAGCCCCGTTCGGCTAAGGCAATCATGTTGGCCCCATCACCGCAGCCTAAGTCCAAAACTGTAGTGAGATCCGGATACGATCCCAGCACATCAAAGAACTTAAGCACATGATCTTGAGGAGATCCATATACAGACTCAGCCTGCTGTTTGGAATACTCCTCCAGATACCATTGAGCGATCATGCTGTAGGGGATTTCTTGCATGGCCAACCCCACCTAGAGAGGCTGATAGCAAACACGGGTGCTGAGAGATTTGACACCAGGATACAACTTGATCTCATCACAAACAATGTTGCGCAGATCTTCATTATCCTTGGCTTCGATCAGACCAATCGTATCGGACGGACCCCAGCAAGCTCGCACTTGAACGGTGTAGGGTTTGCTCTTGAGAAATGACACTAGATCCCGCTCTTTGAGGGTGTGATAGTCCACGTTGACCATGATGCAAGCTCGCACCGGCAGGCTAAAGTCCACACCTGGTGTTTCCTCTTGACCAGGGATCACTTTGCAAGGGCGAGAATCGATAGCTTTGATATATCGACGGGCGCGAATATCTTCGATCACTTCTTCCATCTCAGCCGGACCATCCGCTTCCAAATACGCAAGGATATGATCCGGTCCGTAAACCGGGGAAACCCAAATAACATTAGAGATTTTTGACAAGGAGCCTGTCACTTTTCTCGCATCTAGATCGGTATGAACTAGCAAGAAAACATTGTCCTTCATCCTTGTTGCTCCATATGCAACGAAACGCACCCATAGTACCAGCCCGATCCACAGACCCGCAACTCCGAAACAATACTTTACAATTTTCTGGCAATCTGATCTAAATGATCAGGATAGTCAAAACGAGTGCTCCTGCAAAAGTGATTTAGAATACTTAGCTTGGATCGATCGATTGGATCTAGGGTAATTGACTCATGATTAAACCAACGCAACCAGTTTATTCAACCCTGTCCATTAAAAAACACCGCCGTTGTGTATGCAGGTACGGAAAAAGATCCCGTGTCTGAATTAAATGCAGCTTGTTTGACTTCTGGATCTTGGCTCTGCTGTTGGATCGGATGGAGCTGAAGTGATCGATCTTACCATACGGTTTGGTGAATCGATTGGGTGGAATGGGTTGCATTAAACAGAACAACGATCATCTCAACATTGGGATCGAGATCTCCAGAGCTCCCCTGATCGCTTAATTCCATCACAATCAACCCTGGGATCGGGTTCGGTCCTGGGTTCCAAAACCGGATCCGCTCGATCACGTCTGTAGCTGAAGTTAATCGGAACAAAGGTGAACTCCGCCGGATCGCTAACATGTTTTCAAAATAGCTCAGCGTTTGTTGGATCTGTTGGGCTGACGGTTTTAAGGTTGGATCCCTTAAGAGAGGTCAGGGTAAACGCAAGAAATTTATGCCCTATGAGCACTAGGCTGTGGGGAACATTAGAGCCTCTATAAGCTTAAGCATATAGCCCACATCCATACTACCTCCCTTTGTCTTTTGGCGCAGACTCCGTTTACTTGAGGTCTCTCGATTCAACACATTCATCCCCCATTTTCTCATCAACGTTAGGTTTGGGGGAGCATGCCCATTCCGGATTCAGCTCCCGTCTTCTCCCCAAGTCACATCCAGAACCCAGTGCAGTTGATTCTCGATGGACCCATGTTGACGAATTACTTTGCCAAGTCGATTCGCTTCAGCTGGGAGTGAGCTGATATAGTACATCACCTCATAGGTTGTCTTATTCCACAGGTGACGAGTTTTCTCGACACGAATAACACTTTGGAATCCTACCCATTGGTCTTGCTTATATAATTCCCCCATTTGCTCTATGGACACTGCATAGACTCGACGCTTCTCTCGACGATGATGACCTGCTTCGACTCGCTCGGCGTTGCACAATAGAGAAATGATCTGAAAGGAGATGCTGAGATGGAATGTCCCC
>CAZONZ010000334.1:2388-4713 GCA_964581005.1 uncultured bacterium | reverse complement strand
GCTAGTAAGAAAGGTTTAGCTATTATACTATCCTTTCCTTTGGAGGACTACCCCTTTGTCTTAGGTCTCCTTCCTTGAAGCTCCAAGTCATTTTCTCCAAGTATCGAGCCATTTTCTTGAAGATCCGAGTTATTTTCTCGACAGTTTCTGATCCATTCTCAGGTTGTCAGGTTCGGATCTGAGCTCCTGGAGCAAAAAGGCTGAAAAGATCCGAGTGTTGAGCTCGAAGGGTAGAGCTCTGAGGTGAAATCACCAGGATCTAGGCTGGAGGATCCGAGCAACGTGCTGGAATGGCCAAGAACGAACTTGAACGGTCGGAGAAATTTGCTCGAATGGTCAGGAATTAGTGGGGAACAGAGCCTTAGTTTATTTACATCTTAAAAACAGATCCCCAACGATGGAGCTTGACCCGGTTGCCACAGAGGAATACTTTCAGCTCCACGCGGATGCAATGCCCACGGATCCGGACCATACCCCAGCCAGCCATAGGGATCGACGGGAGCTGGATCCCCTCCGTTCGTATGATGGAGACGGCGCACTTCAAAATGGAGATGAGATCCGGTGGAACAACCACTATTCCCGGATCGACCAATCACGACTCCAGCGTCTACCTCCATCCCCTCCTGCACCAGGATCTGACTGAGGTGGGTATAGATGGTTTCTAGCTGTTGGGATCCCCACTCATGCCGGATCCGGATCCGTAGTCCCTGGGTAGGGCGATCAAGGAGAGGACAGTACACTTCAGGTTCCAAACGAGCCACGGTTACCCGTCCAGAGGCTGCTGCCAGGATAGGGGTTCCGATCGGCATCGCCCAGTCATAGCCTGCATGACCATCGCTGCGAGCACAGGGTTGATCCATTCCAGGGATCTGCTTCTGACCTGTTGTGAGAAGAACATGAAGGTTCTGATCCAAGTTGGGTTGAGGCCGATCATGATCAAACCCATTGGTCATCAGAAACTCACCGATAAAGGGCTTCTGGAGGATCGGCAAGCTCTGCGGTAACAGAACCAAGGGTTGACGCTGCAAGGATCGAGCATGGTCCCGTAACCCGTTCAGATGGGATCGATAACGGATCAGATCGTCAAAATGATTCGGTTCCTGGGGGATGAGTTGATCTACTAACTGGATCGCGTAGTCCCAATCCTCAGCCGCAACTGCTTGAGCTAGATCGTCATAGATCTGAGCAGTCTCATCACTTAGATCCTTTTGATCGATGGGGTCTAAAGACAGGAAATCCTGAGTGGAGGGATCCTGAGAGGAGACATCTGGAGATATAGATCCTTGAGATCGACCATCTTGAGTCTGATGATCCGGAGTTGCAGGATCTGGAGGTGGAGCGTCTGAGGTTACAGAGTCTGGAGTTGAGGGATCGTATACCTGATGATCCTGGGTTTGGGGATCTTGGATCTGAAGGTCTGAAGATGACGGATCGTGCTCAGGTTGGGGGATTGCATAACCCGCCAAGTGAGTCTGGGAACTGGGATCCAGCAAACTCACCCAGGGACTCATCAGCATCCCACCGATCACCATCAGGATCTTGACCTTTGGAACCCGACGCATTTCAACCTCTCTAGAGATCCCTAAGTCCTTCAGCAGAGATCCCGATTCCGATCACGAACCCAATTCATGAAAACTAGCTTTGGGATCCAATTTGCAGTTCACGGGCAAATAAAGGCACCAACTCCGAGCGGCTCACGACCAACGTCGGAAAAGCCTGCTGACCATAGTTATACCCGGCCCTCAAAGGAAAGATCTTCTGATCATCTAAAGCGATCCAAGAGGCTCCCGCTGCTTGCAGAATCACCCACACCCCTGCAATATCCCAGATCTTGGGAGTTTGCTCGATCGCTCCCAAAAACGTCCCCGATGCCACCGACAACATATTGTAAGCCGCCCCGCCCAGCATCCGGATCTTGCAGGGAAAACCGGGCTTGATCAGATACACACTGCGAGAACAGAAGTTAAATAACTGATTCGGACCTGGATCAGCTGAGCTGGTTTGGATCCGTTCATGATTGAGAAAAGCGCCCTGAGGCAGCTCTGGAACCGAAATCGTGGGATGAGGCCAAAACCCGTAAAATGTTTGCTGGATCGGTGGCAGATGCACATACCCAAACACAGGCACCGCCCGATACACCAACGCCATCGACGTTCCCCAGAGTGGGATCCCACGCGAGAAATTCGTGGTCCCATCCAACGGATCAACAATCCAACACCATTCTCTGGAGGGAAACACATGCTCGGATTCTTCGCTCAGATAGCCAAAGTCCGGATACTGACTCTGGATCGCCTGCTGTAGATACTGATCAGCCCATTGATCGGA
>CAZONZ010000334.1:0-2288 GCA_964581005.1 uncultured bacterium | reverse complement strand
AAAGATCCCGACTACAATCGTAGGAGTTCATCATCCACCCTTGGTTGCCATGACCCAGAGCTTAATTGGGCAATTACTTGGTAATCGTTATCGGATTACTCATCATATCAGTGAGGGGGGCTACGGCAATGTTTTCAAAGCCGAAGATGCCCAGCTCGGCAATGAAGTTGTCGCGGTGAAGCTGCTCAGAGCTCCTCTCCCCGACATGGATCCCAACTACTATCAGCAATTGCAGCAACGCTTCATGGATGAGGCTAGGGTCAGCGCCTTATTAGGGGAGCATCCCAATATTGTCAAAGTCAAGTCCTATGGCATGCATGAACGTCAGCCGTATCTGGTGATGGAATATCTAAATGCCAAACCCTATGTCGGGACAGGGCTGGATGTGGTTCTCAATCGGGAAGGATCGTTAGAACCCGCCCGTGTGGTGCATCTAGCTCAACAAGTGTGTACAGCTTTACATTATGCCCATCGCTTTCACATGGAGCTGGGCAAGCACTCGATCAAAGGCGTGATCCATCGAGACATTAAACCGGGCAATATTTTTATCCTGCGCGATCAAGAGCGGAATGAATTCATTAAGTTGCTCGATTTTGGGATTTCTAAGCTGATCGGGGAAGCTACACGCGGCTTGACCCAATCGGGATTTTTTCTGGGCACCATGTGCTATGCCTCACCCGAACAGCTGCGGGGGGAGAAATTAGATGCTCGATCCGATATTTATTCGCTGGGTGTAGTCCTTTACGAACTCCTGACTGGGTGCCTCCCCTTCAATCCTGATCAAGACACCCTTCCCGGCTGGTACCATGTCCACAATTTTGTGCCCCCCCGCCCCTTCCGCGAACTCCCTCTGATCAACCCGATTCCAGAGGGCTTGCAGTCGGTTGTGCTGTGGTGTTTGGAAAAGGAGCCTGCGAAGCGCCCTGAAGATATGGAGGTGCTATCTCAGGAACTGGAAACGGGGATGTACAGCTCAGGCTCACGCCTCAGCCGGATCTGGACCTATGGATCCCTGCGCCGTCTCACCAATCCCCGTAAAACTCCGGTTCCTAACGATCCACCGCCTTCTCGTCCCTCCCGTGGTCAACAGGGAGGTGCCTCTGCTCAACCTGCCGCCTCTGCCAAGCCAGCCAAACCTTCTGGCTCCGATCGCACTAAGAAATCTCGTCAGAAACCGAAACAATCGTCGATCAATCCAGCTCAAATGGGCCTACCGCATGTTCTGGAAATGATCGATCAAGGTCAATATCCAAAAGCCGTTGAGATCTTGAATCAATGGATCCAGTCCCAACCGAATGAGGCCCACTACTATGTCTATCGCGGGATCGCTCACCAACGGCAGGCGAACTGGGGTATGGCCCAAATGGATTTTCAGGGGGCGCTGCGACTCGATCCGGAAAACTTTAATGCCCAGGTGGGTTTACAAGAAGTTCTAGCCCGTAAGGGAGCTCAACCGGGGGCAGCCCAGATTACGGATCGATCCCAAATGCTGACGGGTGGAACAACCGCCCCTCATACAGGGATGCATTGGCTTTGGTGGATCGTTTGGTTGATCAGTAATTGGGCGGGGTATGGACTGGGCTGGGTCGGCATGTTTTTACTCGTCCCGCTCTGGCAACCGGAGATTTCTGGCCTCGTGTTTGCCGCGTTGATGGGGACTGTGCTGGGGATCGGAGTTGGGATCGCTCAAGCCTTGATTCTGAAAAATCGGTTCTGGCCGTTGTTTGGCGAGGGAGGATCTCTGATCGGTATTCAGTCCTGGCCGCAGCAGGGCTTATGGATCACACTCACGGCTTTAGGGTATGCGATCAGTTTTGTCAATTGGGTTGGCTTGCAGGGACAGCCTTATGGTCCCAGTTTAGAAATGCTGATCATGCCGCGCTCACTGGTGTTAGGCGGGATCTTAGGTGTTGGCTTAGGCTTGGCACAGTGGCTACTCCTGGCTTTCCGACAATGGCGTACAGCTTGGTGGATCGTGGCCAATGGGATCGACAGCCTGATCGCGGTAGGGATTCTACTGGCTCTGACCGGATCGTGGGCAGACTTGAGTGGTCCCAACTGGAGCTGGGGGATCAGTGTGTTGGCCTTTAGTCGTCCTCTGGCTGGAGTGATCTTGGCCTGGAGACGAGCCTGAGTCTGTGTGCAAGGATTTCTCCTGGGGATCCAGCTTGCCGAAATGATCGAGATCCCGCAAGATGATCCTGAGGGCTAGGTTGGACGGACGAACTCTTACTGTTCCGATCAGGCTCAGTTTGAGTTTTCAGATACCTAAGGGTGAGTTCATGGAT
>CAZONZ010000333.1:0-4714 GCA_964581005.1 uncultured bacterium | reverse complement strand
GCAGATCCGATAGATGCTCTTGCCTCTGTGGGGATCCTGCACGTTCAGGCAGCAACACTTTTTTGGCTCCCTGTATAAGGCAAACTTAACCTGCTTGATCAACCCAAACTGGACAGTCGGAGTTCAAAGGTCAGCCAATGATCGGTCGGGATCAGTGTACTCTGAGAGTATCGAGCAGGAGGTAGCAATGGCTTACAAAGTTGTGTTTGTCTGTCTGGGCAATATCTGCCGATCTCCAACGGCGGAAAATATTATGGACCATTTGCTACAACAGCAAGCTCCAGATCTGGCCGTTGAGACGGATTCAGCTGGGACAGGTGCCTATCATGTGGGTGAATCTCCCGATCGACGCATGCGCCAAGCGGCTCGTGAGTACTACGGGATTGAGTTGAAGGGGCAAGCCCGCCAGTTTAAGGTGCAGGACTTTCAAGACTTTGATCTGATCGTGGCCATGGATCGACAGAACTATCAGAACATCTTGCGCCTGGATCCGGATCAGCGTTATGCCGATAAAGTGAAGATGATGTGCAGCTATTGCACCCAACATAGTGATCAGGAAGTGCCCGATCCTTACTATGGTGGTGAGTCAGGGTTTCGGTATGTGATCGAATTATTGACGGATGCATGTTCCGGACTTTTGGACTCGATCCGGCAGCAGCAGGCCAACGCCACCCTTCACAGCTCATGAATCGATCGAACTCACTTTGGGACGCTGTTGCTCGCCAGATCCGGGATACTACGGGACAGCCCTTTACGGTTGAAGGTACCCGATCGATCGGGGGTGGCAGCATTAACTCAGCCTATCGAGTGGCTGGGTCAGACCAGATCTATTTTGTCAAGTGTAATCGGGCCTCTGGGATCGAGATGTTTACGGCAGAGATGGAGGGGTTAGCTGAGATCGCCGCAACTCAAGCCATCCGAGTCCCCAAGCCGATCTGCTGTGGAGTTGAGGCTGAAACCAGTTTTCTAGTGCTGGAATATTTAGAGCTTGGATCGAGCAAATCCAGTACCGCAACCGATCTGGGTCAGCAGTTAGCCGCGATGCATCGGCATGAACGAGATCAATTTGGCTGGACTCGGAACAATACGATTGGATCCACTCCACAAATCAATACACTCACTGATCGGTGGATCGATTTTTACCGGGAGCATCGATTGGGCTATCAGGTGCGGTTGGCGCGGCGGCAGGGCTATAGCGGTGCTTGGAATGCTGAGATTGAACGATTAATGGATCAACTGGATCAATTTTTTGTCTCCTATCACCCGACGCCTTCGTTGCTACATGGGGATCTATGGGGGGGCAATTATGGAACTGATCGTTCGGGTCATGCTGTTCTCTTTGATCCAGCTGTCTATTACGGCGATCGAGAGACTGATTTGGCGATGACAGAACTATTTGGTGGATTTCCCAGTCAGTTTTACACGGCTTATGATCAGGCTTATCCTATCGATCCTGGGTATGAAGTCCGAAAGCCACTTTATCAGCTCTACCACTTATTGAACCACCTAAATTTGTTTGGTGGAGGCTATCTGGGATCCGTTCAATCTGCGATCCAGCGATGCTTGAAGGCCATTAGATAGACATTCTATACCCTGAGAGTGTACTGATCATGGGTAATCTCCATTAAGACCATATCGGCTAGTTCCCCACTGGGCATCGGCCAGGACTCATACAATGTCTCGACAGTGGTAAATCCTAGCTTGCTAAACATAGCGATCGATGCCTTATTTAAGAGTAAGATTGCAGCTCCGATCCTTTGCATGTTTAACTCATCAAAAGCATAGGTGATCAACTTTGATGAGGCTAGAGTTCCATATCCTTTATGCCTCTGTGTCTTATCAAGAATCGCAATACCAATTTCACAAGTATGTAAATTTTTGTTTAATCCTTTCAAAACAACGTATCCAATCGGCAAAGCCTGCAGATCCAAGAAAATCCCAAAAACGATAGGCTGACTTTGGCGTGAGTAAGCGAAAGCGTAGGATGAGATAGAATCCGTGAATACATCAGTATTGTCAGACGCGATCTCCCAACCCATCAAATAGGCTAAGTCTGGATCCTTCGCAAGTTCTATTAAATGGTTAAGATGTCTATCTGTCATCGTGGATAATCTAATCTCTTCCTGACTATTGTTGTGATCTTGAGTTGGCATACGCTTCTGATCGTTCATCACACTAACCTCACTCCCATAACATCAAGAACAACATGAACTTTTAGGATTGATCCTCTGAGAGTTATGCTATCATAATGAGTCTAATAAGGCTGTAAAGCTGAATCCAATACATGCGTTCTGAATCCTAAAATACAGTTCATAACAGATGTTTACAAAGCCATACCGTTTATCAGTTGTCAAAGATCCCCTCAGGTGATATCCTCAAATGACTAGGCAAAGATTACTTTTTACTTTCACTGAGGTATGAGATGACCAATCTAGATCAGAATCCTGATTTTCTTGGCCATAACGATCCTCTTTCTTTGAGCAAGATCCCTGCATTCCAACCTCAAAATATATTTGCACCTCCCTTGAACGATGAACTCTATGCTAGAGCCTATCGACTCAGGCGAGCCGCTTCTAGTATGACACCTGCTGCCATCCAATGGTTTCAACATCATGGCAGGTGGCTTATCGAAAATAGCATTACCCGTCCTGATCCCAGCAATGTTTTTTCTGTCCTCAGTGTAGGGTGTGGAGAAGGAGATGTAGATTTAGCGATTATTCGATCACTGATTCCGCATATTCATCATAATCAGCTTCATCTACACTATACGGCAATTGAGCCAAACCCACTGCACCGTCAATATTTTTTAGATCAACTCCAAGCCGAGCCCCTTGATCCCGCTGTTAAAGTTCATGTTTACGATGGATACTTCGGATCGGCAGATACTATTGAAGTTCTCTCTCAGGGTTCCCCGTCTGGCTATAACCTAGTTTTATTGATCCATGTTCTCTACTATTTTCAAGATCCGTATCAAGCCGTTCAGTATGCTCTAGATCAACTTAAACCGAGTGGGAATGTCATTATTGTTCATCAGGAGGAAACAGGTATTCCTGAAATTCAGCGGCAGCATATGATGGAGGTGAAAGGGGATCAAGCAGAATTACTCACTGCCGAAATGATCAAGGATCTACTCGTTAAACGTCATCATCATATTTATTACCAAAGTGTTGCTGCTTATTTAGATGTGACAGAGTGCCTAGCTGGTTCCCAACCTGGGATTGATATGATGTCATTCTGTATGGAATGCGATCTTTCTAGTGTTGTAACCCCCAAGCTGGACCAAATCACTCACGCATTTCGAGATTTAGCATTTAATAAAAATGGACGACAGGTGATCTATGAACCTATTGGGATTTTGACCTTGCCTTCCTGGGTTGACGGTAAATTCTATCCCTCTAAGGCAGTAGATGATCCTGATCCTACAGAAGATTACTGGCAGATCGCTTGTCATTATCCTTGGTCTGAGTTTTTGTCTGAGGAAACTGCAGATCAGTCGATCAGAATCCTTGATGTTGCCTGTGGGACAGGGCGCTGGCTACGGGCTTTGATGCGTTACGTGAATTTGAGTGATCTAAAGACAAAGGTTGTTTATTACGATCTGTTGGACCCTAACAAAGATTCTCTGTCTAAGGCTGCTCAAGAACTGAACGATCCCTTCCAACTAGGCCACCAATATGTAGAGACACTCCAAGAGGTTGAGTTAGAACCCAGTACGTATGATCTACTATGGTCCATGCATGGATTTTATTTGATCCCTTCGGATGTATTGCCTACTGTCTTAACAAAATGTGCTGAAGCGCTTAAGCCTAGAGGAACTGGTTTTATTGCTTTACCGACTCGACAGTCGTTCTATGTTGATTTCTATGATCAATATCTGAAAGCTTTTCAACAGGGGCAGGGCAATCGATTTACCTCAGGAGAAGATGTTTTAGAAGCACTCTCAACCTGTGGTCTCAAGCATCATGTTCATCAGATCATCTATGAGGAAATGATCCATGTTGAAGATTATGCCGCACTTGATCATTATATTCGGACGGAATCAACTATTAACTCGTTCAATCAGAGTGAGGAATCAGAGGAGTTATTGATATCTAGGACTATATCCCTGCAAGAACTAAAGTCTTCTTCCGGTACTGGATCTTATCTTAATGCTTTGATCCATGCTTCTCATTATTGTTTTCCTCAGGACGTTTGGCTGATTCAATTCTCTCGATGCGATCGGGACTTAAGTTAAGCACTGATATTTGTCTGCATTCACAAATTGATAGCGTTTGACTCTTGGCTGATGCCTGCGGTGTCGATCGAGATCACCAAGCTGCTCTCAGAAGACTTGAGGGTTGGGGATTCTGAAGGGCTGAAGCAGCGTAAGGATCCTGTGGATTTTGACGATCGTTTTGGTGGTTTAGCTCAGTTCTAGATCCGATCGGCGATCCAAGCGGTAAACTAGGGCAGATGTTTAGACCGACTCCAGCGTGTAGCCCTTGCAGAGTATCTTCATCACAGGCGCAAGTGGGTGTGTAGGACATTATGTACTTGAGCGGCTGGCCTACCCTCCGGCTTCTAGCTGTGCACCTGAACCCCGCTACCATCTCTATGCCTTGGTTCGAGACCGCCGCAAACTGCAGCTTGCCAACCTGGACGAAGGTGGTGTCACCCCATCCGGATCCCGGATCACGATCCTGGAGGGCAATCTCCTCAATATCCAAGATTTTGC
>CAZONZ010000332.1:0-4719 GCA_964581005.1 uncultured bacterium | reverse complement strand
ACCAATCCTTCGCCATCTCAGACTCGACCTCCTACACCTGGATCCTCTCCCAGCCCCAATCCTTCCCCTAGTCCGTCTCTGACGCCTACACCTGGATCCTCTCCCAGTCCCAATCCTTCGCCTAGTCCCTCTCCAACGATCACCGCTTCACCCCAGACAACCAATATCGAGACGCTTGAATCGGCTTTACCTACTCCAACCTTTGCGGGAGATTTACAGATTGAGGTTCAGGCTGCCAATTTTGCAGTGGCCCAGATTGAGATCCTTGGTAGTAACGGTAATGCTGTTTTTGAGCGGCAAGACTCCGGATCTCCTGGCAGCACAGCTTACCTACCCGGATTAGACTCAGCCTTGGTGAATTTGAGTGGAGTTCAGGAGTTTACGGTCAATGGAATTAACACCACCTGCCTCGTGATCAACCAAATTGCAGGACCCGATCAAGTCTTAAGGCGCTCAACAGCTTGTTTCTAACCCAGAGCTCCTCATTGATGCCGCTGACTCGTCTAGATCAACCGCCTTGTTCAGAATACTCAAGGGTCTTTTTTTTTGACGTTCATGTATGGTATAGATGAGCAAGTCCTTGATAAGTCGTAAGCCTGACCTATTGATGTTGCAATTATCCTAACTAGAGGATCACTCCCTCATGCCCCGATGGTGTCCTGGTTTCATTCCTTTGATCCTGAGCCTGGTGATAGCTGGAACTACCTCGAATTGCGGTAGATCCCCGTCCGCTCTGATGCCCAGCTTCAGTGCAAAAGACGGATCGCATCCAGTTGGAGTTGTCCAAGCAGAACAGGTCCATCTTTCTCCGCCTATCGTGCCGAGCTATGGAGCTGATATACGGATCGATCTGGCCTTAACTCCTGGGTCAGCAGATCTACCTACCAGTCTGACAATAGCTGGGATCCGGTTTGTCCCCATCAGCCAGACTTTGGTTCCTGGATGGAGATCATATGGCGTAACCCTCGATGCTGCTCTCCAAAGGTTGCCTGAAGTAGAGCGGTTGGATGTACTAACAGCGGATGGAGTTCCTGTCCAAATCGTCTATCTGGATCAGGATCGAGCTCAGGCTGAAGCGCACCTCTCGATGATTTATGAGAGCAATCCCATGACAGTTTCTACGCGGGATATTGCCCTAGCGTTGGCCACGCTTCAGGTTGAATATCCTATAGCTGCCAATATCATTGCTCAAGCCAATGCCTTACTTGGATCGCCGGGAGCCATTACAACTGTTGATCCCCTGCCAAATCGGGAGAACACCAACTATGTGAACAAGGGATCGGGAACCCTAAACACGATTGATGTTGCTGCAATCCTAGCTGCCATTCAACTCCAGCCAGGACCGATCACGCGGGCATCTCTTGCAAGCCAGATTAATGTTTTGCTAGAGATCAGCGATTGGGTCCAGCCTGAAGAAATTATCCGGATCCCAGGGGCAGGATTTCCAGGAGTATTGACGCTATCTCCTCCCCTCCCTGACCCTACCTTTGCGGGAGATACCGCAATTTCTGTGGAGAATAATTCCATTCCTGTAGGCCTGATCCTACCGACAACCCTCACGATCATGGGCACGAATGGTGCCGCAACCTACGTCCAAACCTTGAGTCCTCCGTTCAATGGCTTTACAACCTACTTACCGGATTTGAGTTCCGCTATTGTGAATTTGACCGGAAGTGGTACACTATCAGCTAATTCACTCAGTTGTGCAGTCCTGTTAACCGTTCATTCTCCCCAATTGGATCCATCAGTGGCTGTAAACCAAATTAGTCAAACGATCCTGTGTCCCTAACGTATAATTTCTATCGTAAGGATGACTATCCTACGAGTCTTTGCTCTCTCCTCGATCCTGTTCCTGTATCTATCTTTTGAGGCTGATTATGGTAAACGTTGCTTGGCAGTCTAAGTGGTTTCTTGCTCCTGTCCTTCTCACCAGTGTGGTAGCGATCAGTCTGGGAACTAGCAGTTGTAGCAGTGGTGGATCGAGTTCCCCAACAGCCCTCACTGAGTCTGGAGTGACAAATCCAGGTAGCTCGACCACTTCATTGACCAGCCAGGGTCAGGTGATCGCCGGAGTTGCCCAACTCTCCGATCCGATCCAGGGATATGCAGCTGAACTTCGGATTGACGTAGGGAACCATCCCCATTTGCCAAACACCTTGACCGTTGGTGGGGCCACATTTTTGAGGATGACCACATCATTTGAACCGGGTTGGATCTCCTATGGATCAGATTTAGATTCAGCCCTGATGCTTCTGAGTGGCGTGGATCAGTTTGCGATTCCGAGTGTGGATGGGGTTGCAGTCCGGGCTGTGGATCTGGTGCCGAATGCAGGCGTGAGTGGATCGGTTGATCGAACGACTCTGATTTATCAAGGGGATATCAACTCGGTCAGTGTGACAGACTTAGCGCTGCTGTTGGCCACCATCCAAGATCCGACTCGCACAAATGCTTCGATTGTAGCACGGGCAAACGAGCTGCTGGGGGCAACCTCCGATCCTGTGATTCCTTCCAGCCCGCCTCTGGATCCGCTTCCTGATGACAATAATACGAACTATGTTGATGCAGGTAGTGGAACACTCAACACGTTTGATGTGGCTGGGATCTTGGCTCGGATCCAGGAGGGTGAGCAAGGAGTGGAGACCCGAATTGACTATCTAACCCGGTTAGCCGATCGGATCGATACGCTTTTAGGTCTGACCGCAGGTAGTACGACAGCCGCAGAGATTTTGACGGTGCCAGGGGAATTGCTGCCTGGTCAGTTTGATCTCAATGCCACAATTCCGACTTCGACTGCTGCTAATACGGTGTCGATCGCGGTGGAAGACACAACGTTTTCAGGTACAACAGCTAACCTCGGCTCAGTTTCTTATACCAATGCAGGGACATTGAGCGGGTTCACTATTTTCACAACAAGTGACACAGCTGATATAGGCAGTCAGACGGCAGCATTTGTGCCAGGGTTGCGGAATGCTGGATCAACGAGTACCTGTGTGTTGGTGTTTAACGACGGTGGCGATCCGAGTACCTTAGCCGATCAGATCCGGCAATCAGCAGACTGTACGGCGACGGGTGTGACTATCACAACTAACCCTGCGGCAACGACTACCGTTAACAGTGGCGACACTGTGAATTTAAGTGTTGTGGCAACTGGCACCCAGCCATTGAGCTACCAATGGTACCAAGGATCCGCTCCTCTGGATGGTACGGATATCGCTGTTGGTGCTAACAGTCCGAGCTTTACCACACCGCCGATCACGGGAGACACGTCCTACTTTGTGGTGGTGAGTAATCAGGTTGACAGCCTTACCAGTACCGATGCGGTGGTTACTGTGACTGAGCCGCTGACAATTATTAATCAGCCGGATAGTGTGGCGATCGATAGTGGTGAGACAACGACCTTGACGGTGGGAGTGCAGGGATCCGCACCCTTTGATTACGAGTGGTTTACGGATGTGGGGCAAACAGGTACCTTTGTTTCAGCTCAGACCACTCCTGGATCGGTTGTCACCACCAACACATTGACGACATCTGCTCTCTCTCAAGCTACAGATATTCGGGTAGATATTACGAATGCGGCGGGATCAGTTAGCAGCAATGTAGTGACAGTGAGCATTACGCCCACGATTGCCACCCAACCTGCTGATACTGAGGTGACAGGGGATGTGACACTGAATGGTAGTGGCTTTACCCAACCTGCGGCTCTACCTGCTGATACAGCTACCTTGTCTGTGACCCTAGCCACTGGAGATCCGAGCCCAACCTTCCAGTGGTATGAGGGTCTCAGTGGGGATACTTCTACTCCGATTACAGGGGAAACGGCTGCTTCGTTCACGACGCTAAACTTGGCAACTAGTGCCAACTACTGGGTCCAAGCCATCGTGAGTGCTGATGGCGTTACCAGCACGGTCGATAGTGATACGGCAACCGTTTCGGTTCTGCTACCCTTTGATACAGCTCTCCCCTCTCCAACCTTTGCCGGTGATCTTGCCATCGTGGTCGAGAACGCAAGCTTTGCTACCCCCAGCTTCTCGATCCAAGGGGCTCAGGTTGATCCGGCTGAGTTCTTGCTCCAATCTGGAACAGAGACCTTTGGATCCCGAACCTTTAGGAAGTACTTGGTGGGAGGGTTTGATTCTGCCCTGGTCAACCTATCCAATGTCCAAGAGTTTGCGATCGATGGTGTGGATGTCTCATCTCCATCTGTGACTGGCACAGGTTGTGTCATCATCTATAGTCCACCGACTGGGGATCCGACCGATCCAGATAATGTGCTTACTCAAACTCCTGCCTGCCCCTAAAGGACAGAAGTCGATCATTTGGTTCGTATGTTGATGTTGGCGAATTGACCTCTGGTCCCCGGATCTTGATGGATTCGGGGAGGGTATCTCTTCTCTAAAACCCTTGGACAGAGCCGAAAATGCAGATCTGGAGGAGTTGTTATGGGTATGGAGGTAAGGAGACTCGAACTCCTGACATCCTGCTTGCAAAGCAGGCGCTCTACCAACTGAGCTATACCCCCTTATTCAGATTGAACTCTTAAATTGAACGCTTCGCATGTAAGACCAGTACCGGACTTTAGCTATCTTAGGCACTATAGCTCAAGAGTCACAATGCTTAACCACCATAGCACCTTTTCTCTAGGATGGGAAGCCTGATCCTCTGAAGGGGTGAACGAAAAAAGACGCGGTGACAGGAAAAGGCGTAGAGTTTGAGTGTTCA
>CAZONZ010000331.1:0-4735 GCA_964581005.1 uncultured bacterium | reverse complement strand
GACCCTTGCTCCAGCACTTTAGCTTAACTTCTATTGGATCGGCTACCGCATCTCTGCTCCCAAGATTCGGCTTAGTTCTAGGGCGTGTGATCCGAGAAGATGTTGATCGAGACCCACACCACAATCCCAAGCTGACGATCTTCTGGGGCAACAGGTGAACTCAAAGGTTGCCCGTTGGGTGACGAGCAGAAAGGGTGGGAGCTATGTCATGCTGAGAAAAATGAATGGATGAGTTACTATGTCGCAGCGAGTGTTTGATCCACAGCAGATTGTAGTCCCCACCGTGATCGAGCAGTCTAGCCGGGGGGAAAAAGCCTTTGATATCTTCTCGCGCCTGTTACGGGATCGGATCGTGTTCCTAGGCCGCGCTATTGATGATGAAACGGCCAACCTGGCGATCGCTCAGATGCTCTTCCTGGAATCCGAAGATCCTACCCGCGATATCTTTCTGTACATCAACAGTCCTGGCGGATCCGTCTATTCCGGCATGGGGATCTACGACACGATGGAATACATTCAGCCCGATGTGTGTACGGTTTGCATGGGCTTGGCGGCTAGCATGGGGGCTTTTCTCTTAACAGCGGGAGCCCCTGGCAAGCGATTGGCTCTACCTCACGCCCGGATCATGATCCACCAACCGTTAGGCGGAGCTCAGGGTCAAGCCACCGACATCGAGATCCAAGCCAACGAAGTCCTGTTCATTAAGCAACAGATCAACCAGATCATTGCCAGCCGCACAGGCCAACCCTTGGAGAAGATTGAGCGCGATACCGATCGAGATTTCTTCATGAGCCCAACTCAAGCCAAGGACTATGGTCTGATCGACAGTGTGTTAGAACAGCGACTTCTGCCCACTGACAAGCGCCCCACGATTGTCCCTCAGTAACCCCTCTCGATTGACACGCTCAACCTTGCCATGCCCCAACGGATCATCGGTTTAACAGGTGGAATTGCAACCGGGAAGTCTACGGTGGCAGCAATCCTGGCTGAACAAGGGATCCCTGTTTCTGATGCGGATCAGCTGGCTCGTCAAGCTGTTGCCCCTGGATCACCAATCCTGGAGCGGATTCAAGCCCACTTTGGCTCTGAGATCCTGCAACCCGATGGCCAGCTGGACCGAGCTGAGTTGGGGCGAAGGATCTTCCATGATCCAACCGAACGAACCTGGTTAGAGTCTCAGATCCATCCCTATGTCAAGGATCAGCACCACGCATTTCTGCATCACCATCACGATCAGGCCCTAGTCTGTTTAATGATCCCCCTATTATTTGAAGCCCACATGACGGATTGGGTAACCGAGATCTGGGTGGTGAGTTGCCCGGAGTCCCTGCAGATCCAACGCCTCCAACAGCGGAATGGTCTACCTCTATCGGAGATCGAAGCCCGGATCCGCAGTCAATGGCCTCTCAGCCACAAAATTGAACGAGCTGATGTTGTGATCGACAACAGTGGAACTTTAGCGGATCTGCGAACGATCGTGCTCCAAGCCTTAGATCTCATTCAATCTAAACAGTAGTATCTGCTAGCTACCGATCACGATTCTGTGATTGCCTACTGCATACCCGATAGAGTTGCTGGGAGAGGATGTCAAGAGGGAGAGAAACCTATGGGCTTATGGAAGGATACGGTTAAAACTGCTCTGATCGGCAGCGGACAGCAAACTTTATCCCTGGCTGTGCTGCCTGAATCTCCCTTAGGATCCTTGTTGGCCCAGATCGAACCTGATCCACCGGAAGCCTATTTGCTCAAGGTTGCGGGTGTTTTAACGATCTATCGGTGGGTGAGTTGGTCCCCAGAACCACGATCCTTGACGCCAATATCAGCTTGTGATCCAGATGAGTGGGCACCCTGCACTGACCCGGCACGCCAGATTTTAGAACAGATCCTGGGGGGATCTCACCGGGATCTGCTGCCCGAATGGTTACAACTAGCTCGGCAGGCTCAGCAACGGATCCCCAGCGATCTGCTCCCGACATTTTTGCATGAGGGGAGACAAAGTGTAGCCCTGCGCCCGGATCTGTTGCCTGTTTTAGGGAAGCGGGGGCGCTGGCTGGCTGCTCAGAACTCAGCTTGGAGCTATGCGCGGGATTCCCAAGATCCTCAGATGACTCAAACCGATCCCACATCTACCGAGGCCACGCCACAGAATCTCGACGCGATCTGGCAAACGGGAGAATCCCGCCAACGGTTAGCCCTACTGGAGGAAACCCTAGATCGAGATCCTGAACAGGTGCGCACTTGGATCCAATCCACCTGGAAAAAGGATCCGGCTGAGTTTCGATTAAGTAGTCTCCAGATCATACGTCGAGATCTCAAAGCGGACGATGAAGCGTGGTTGGAACCTCTTCTGTCTCAAGATCGGAGCAAAACGGTTCGATCAACAGCGGCAGACTTGTTAAGTCGGTTGCCTCAATCTGCTCTCTGTCAACGGATGCGGGATCGGGTTGAACCATTACTGCAGTGGGTGAGATCTTCAAAGGGATCTGCAAAGGGATCTTCAGATCCTTCCGCTCCTTCAGAGTCAGCAAGCCCTTCAGATCCTTCAGCAGCCTCAGTTCCTTCAGATCAGACCAACTCGTTCAGTCTAAAGATCACTTTGCCCAGCGAATTTACTGCAGAGATGGAGCGTGATGGCTTGGTGCCAAAGCCTCCAGCCTCTCTAGGGGAGAAAGCTTGGTGGTTACGGCAAATGGTGGCTCGGATCCCGCCGCAAGCCTGGTGCGATCGGTGGCAGGTGTCTCCCGCTGCGTTAGTGGATGCGGTGGATCCCCAGTGGCGGGATCTGCTTCAGACAGGTTGGGCCGAGGCTGCAGCCCGATTCCAGGATCAAACTTGGGCGGAAGTCTTGCTCAATCGGGTGTGGCAAGCCCCTCCAGCAGCCAACCGAGCTCAAGGATCTAAACCATCGGAGAGTGCGAAATGGCTTGCATCCTTAACCACTGAAGTTGCGGAACCGATTCAATCTTTGGCCACTGTCTTTTCAGGAGATCGATTGCAGGCGTTCTGTCTTACGATTTTAAGGAACGATCCGGATGTGCTGGCCACCGTTCCCTCCGTTTGGATCCTTTTGGGTGCCTGCCCCTCCCCCTGGAGCTTGGAGCTCACTCAAGCCTTTAGGGATAGCTGCTGCAGGATTCCCCCCTCAACCCCGATTCTGTCTCACTATACATTTCAAAGTTATCTCTTAAAGCTTGCCAATTGCATCGATCCCGATCACCATTCGATCCTGGCCCCGACTCTGCTCACAACGTTTAGCTCAAAAGGGCATTATGCAGCTCAAATGATTGAAGCCTTTCTCACCCGCTTAGAGTTTCGCTACCAGCTTCGTCACGCCTTCTCCCCTCATGCCACCCAAAACCACCCCCAAACCCTCTAAATCATCTTCTTCAGCAGCAACCCCAGCTCTGCTCCGCTTCCATGCCGAGCAACAGTTTGCCGAAGAACTCGCTGAACTCGCCCAGATCGACGATCGCCAACGTCCCCCCAACTGGATGCTCTCACCGTGGGCTGTTTCGGTCTATTTGCTGGGTGGCAAACTTGACAATGGCTTTGAGATCACCCCCAAATACATTGGGAGTCGCCGTTTGATGGAGATTGCGATCGCCACCCTCGCCACCGATCGGGCCTTGTTGCTCTTTGGCGTTCCGGGCACCGCAAAATCTTGGGTTTCTGAGCATTTATCGGCAGCGATCTCTGGAAATTCCACTCTCTTGATCCAGGGCACAGCGGGAACCAGTGAAGAAGCGATCCGGTATGGCTGGAACTACGCTCGGCTGCTGGCAGAGGGACCATCGATGGAGGCTCTTGTGCCCAGTCCCTTGATGAATGCCATGGAGATCGGCCAGATTGCCCGCATTGAAGAATTGACCCGGATCCCCGCTGAAGTGCAAGACACATTGATCACCATCCTGTCCGAAAAATCCCTCCCAATTCCAGAATTAGGCGCTGAAGTCCAAGCGGCCAAAGGCTTCAACGTGATCGCCACCGCCAACAATCGAGATCGAGGGGTGAATGATCTCTCCAGCGCTTTGAAACGCCGCTTCAATACGGTGGTTTTGCCTGTGCCCGACACGATTGATCAGGAAGTGACGATCGTGCAAAAACGAGTCACGAGCCTAGGCCGAGCTCTGGAATTACCTGCCGAAGTGCCTGCCCTGGACGAGATCCGGCGAGTGGTCACAATCTTCCGCGAATTGCGGGATGGATCGACCTTAGACAAACGCACCAAGATCAAATCACCCAGTGGTACCTTGAGTCCGGCAGAAGCGATCTCAGTGGTCAGCAGTGGGATGGCCTTAGCTGCCCATTTTGGCGATGGAGTCCTTTCGGCTAGTGATGTGGCCTCTGGGATCATCGGCGCAGTCGTCAAAGATCCTGTTCAGGATGCGATCGTGTGGCGGGAGTATCTGGAAACGGTGGTCAAAGAGCGAGAAGGTTGGCAAGATCTGTATCGAGCCTGCCGAGACATTCTCTAAGTGAGAAGAAATTATTTGTGGCAATCAAGTGAAATTCCTGCTGGATAAAAACTTGTCTGATCGAATCATTTCGAGAATTATTGATCCATAGCAATCAGAGATCAAACGCAAGAGGGGGATGATCCTGCTTACTCTCTGGGAGAACGGTCGAAGCTGAAGGTTCCTGAAGGATCTTACGTTTCAAATCGGACTGCTATACATGATCGGGATCACGATCTTGGGCAAACAGAACTCGCTTTTCTATTGATTACAGATCTTCT
>CAZONZ010000330.1:0-4749 GCA_964581005.1 uncultured bacterium | reverse complement strand
AGCAACCCTGATCCCACCCAAGATCGCCTATGGTAGTGGGTGATCGGCTTCTCGTTCCATCATGAGCCATTGCCTCAATCCTCACTGCCCAGATCCTCTAAACGCTCCTACGGCAACAATATGCCAGTCTTGTGGATCACAGCTCCAGTTGAATCAGCGTTATCGTGCGCTCAAGCGGATCGGCCACGGTGGGTTTGGTCGCACATTTCTTGCGGTTGATCAGAACATGCCAGTGTCCAAATCTGGATCGTCAAACTACTGCGTGATCAAACAACTCTTTCTGCAGTCTCAGGGGGCTATTCACCTAGAGAAGGTCACCGATCTGTTTCGGCAAGAAGTGGATCGACTGGCTCAACTGGGGCAACATGCTCAGATTCCTCAACTGCTCGCGTATATTGAACAAGATCAGCAACGTTACCTCGTCCAGGAATTTATTAACGGTCAAAACCTCGCTGAGGAGTTACAGGAACAGGGATCGTTTTCAGAAGCTCAAATCCGCCAATTACTTCATAATCTACTACCTGTCCTCCACTTTATTCATAGTCGCAAGGTGATCCATCGAGATATTAAACCTGACAATATTATTCGCAGACGAGACACCCAACAGTTTGTTTTAGTCGATTTTGGTGCGGCTCGATTCGCCTCTGGAACGGTGCTAGCCCGTACAGGCACTCTGATCGGTACGGCTGAGTTTACAGCGCCTGAGCAAGTTCGAGGCAAAGCTATTTTTGCAAGTGATCTGTATAGTTTGGGGGTAACTTGTTTGCATTTGCTCACAGGTGTTTCTCCCTTTCATCTTTACGATATTGGCGAAGATGCTTGGGTCTGGCGTAATTTTTTAGTTGATCAGCCCATCAGCGAAAGTTTAGGACGGATTCTGGATCGGTTGGTTCAAAATGCAACCCGTCGCCGCTTCCAATCCGCCTATGAAGTGATCAAGGCATTAAGTCCACTGCAGGCCGAACTGATCAAACTCGCCATTGGCGGCACGGCTGAGCTTTATCAAGAGTCCGAAGCGTGGACTCAGGATCCATCAACCCATTCCGATGCAGGCTCCCATTCAACTTCAATAACCGCAGATCATTCACTCGCGCACTTACGTCAACCCGTTACGAACAAAACTCTGCCCTCAACAAACTCTGATCCAGCCAAACACTCTCAACTCCCTCAGATCCATCACAGATCTTCCATGATCCCATCAGGCTCTAGGTCTAGCGATCGGTGGGACTGCCTGCAAACGGTTCGGCTGCATCAAAAACGGATCACCTCTGTGGTGTTGTCTCCCTTGGCTCCGATCCTGTTAAGCAGTAGCTACGATCAAACCGTTCGGATCTGGAACTGGAAAACAAAAGAGGGGTTACAGGTCTTGCCCCATCCGGATCGGGTAACCAGTGTAGCGTTGAGTCCCGACGGGAAACTGTGTGCCAGCAGTTGTGAAGATCGTCTGGTTCGTCTCTGGCATTTGCAAACAGGTGAATTAATCTACGTGTTTAAGGGGCATGAAGGGTGTGTCAACAGCGTGATCTTCACTCCTAACCAGAAATATCTCATCAGTGGTGCTAGGGATTCAACGATTCGACGCTGGGATCTGCAATCGGGATCGATGCAAACGTTGACGGGTCATGCTGGACCTCTGCGATCGTTGGCCACAACCTGCAATAGCCAGATCTTGGTGAGTGGCAGTGAAGATGCAACCGTGCGCGTTTGGGATCTGGAATCTGGTCAACTTTTAAACTCAATTGGAGCATTCTACCCGATCTTTTCGGTTGCCCTGAGCCCAAATGATCGATTTCTGGTTGGAGGAGGATATGACTCCAGTGTCAAAGTGTGGCATTTAGAAACAGGCAAGTTATTGAATATCTATACCGATCATGCGAACTGGGTTTTATCGGTGGCGATCAGTCCCAATGGTCAGATTTTGGCGAGTGGGGGTGAAGACTATACGATCAAGGTGAGAGATTTTGCGACGCGCCGTTTATTGGCATCCCTTAGCGATCATGCAGGTCGGATTAGTGCAATTGCTTTTGGATCTAAGGGTCGTCATCTAGCCAGTGGCTGCACTGAGGGAACTCTAAAGATTTGGCGATCCGTTTAGTGTTTAGAATTTCAGAGGTCTATGATGCGAAAGAATCTGCTTAATGAAGGTTAAGTGTTCTCTATGAAAAATGCCAATTCAGATCTAAATGTTGGTCTCAAAAATCACATTGCTTGTTCACGAAAACCTAAGATCTGACTGAGACTTAGATTAAGACAACGATCTTCTTCTGTTTGATTGAGACAAGGCTTTTTCAACCCTATCCACGTTTGGAATCTGAGGATCAAGATGCCCAAAGATACTTATTTTGATCTGGGAGTAGAGGTGGTTAATGATGTAACTCAACTGGGTATAATCAGGCCAGAATTCCCTGAGTGAGGCTGATTGTGTCTGTTCATACATTACCTTTGACTCCCTGCACGATCCCATCTGGATCGAGTCTTTTGCTCGTGAATCTGCTACTAGTCCCCACATTGATCAGCTGCACGTCCAGGACATTCCCTCCTTCAATCGAAAGCATTGCACCCTCAGCTAGCCGCCCCATCCCGCAGAATCCTGGCTCGGATCAATCTCAATTGTCTATAGTTTCATCCCAACCCTCTTTAGCAAACACCTCAGAATCCCTCTCGCTCTACTACGATGGCGATCTAACAACATATGAGCCTGTGATCGATGCGGCCATTGGATTTGCCCTGTCCCAAGGCATTCAAAATCCAGACGATCTAGTCACTTTTATTACTGCCAATTTAGATCTCGCTATTCAACCAGAGGATATTCCAGCTGGAACCATCGAAGACTTTATCAATGCTTCCGATCCTGATGGAGATGAGGCACTGGCCACAATTCGTGATGCTGCTGTTCTCTATGCCATTGATCAGGGAGTGAGCGATCCGGAGCAGATTGAATTCTATTGCCAGACTGATCTATCATTGCCGTTTACCTGCCCCATTGCGGACGAGATTGACATTCCCGAACCTGCTTGTGGACTTCCGGATCCTGGGCCTGGGATTGTGGGAACTCGGACAGCTGGGAGTTGCACCGAAGTTGCTTTACGGAACGCACTTGAAGATCAAACCAATCGCATCGAATTTAGTTGTGGCTGTGATCCTCATACGATCACGTTAACGAGCGAACTGGAAATTGATCGGACAGTTGAGATCGATGGTGCCGATCGCATCACCCTCAGTGGTGGCCAAACAACCCGAATTTTGCGGATCCTGCCCAACCAAGAATTGACGATCCGTAATCTGGCTTTAGTGGATGCCAATGTGGTTGAGGCCGAGCTGATCGCAGGGGCCGCCATTCGGATGGAAGGATCCACACGCTTGAATGTTGACAATGTTCACTTTGATCGAAATATTGCAGGGTGGGCCGGGGGCATTGCTACAGGGTTCCGCAGTGTGACCACGATCAGCAACAGTCGCTTCACGAATAACGAAGGGATCGCAGCTCAATCCGAAGCTGGCGGAGGCGCGATCCAGGCCCGAAGCTTCAGCACCCTTACCGTGTTAAACAGCTATTTTGCCAACAATCGTGGGATTAATGGGGGGGCGATCAATAATATTCTGGCGGATTTAGAGGTTGAAAGCTCAGTCTTTGAGAACAATGACACGCTTGCCGCTCTCGAAAGTGATGATCCCCTCACCTTTGGATCGGGTGGAGCCATCTACATTGACGGGGCGAATCAGGAACCCGGTGTTCCCAGTCGGATCATCATTCGCAATAGTCGGTTTGAAGGCAATGTTGGGGTTGGGAATGGGGGGGCTATTTTTTCTCAGGTTTATCACCCAACCAGCAGTATTTTGCTAGAAGACAGCACCCTGATTAACAATACAGTCGTTCAAAATGAGATGGATGTGGCCTTAGGGGGTGGATTCCGACCGGCTCTCTGTCGCCTGCAAAGCTGTGGCGCAACAGTCGATACTCCTGAAGAGGATCTACCTCCACCCAGCCCCGATTTAGCACCAGGACTCCTCGTGATCCGCAATGTCATGTTTGCCTGTAATCAAGCCGAAAATCAGGGGGGCGGAATCTGGTTCGGTCTAGAAACCCCCACCTGGATGGAAAATGTCACCTTTATCTACAACCGCGCTCTAGCGATCGAAAACCCTAATCCCACGACACTGGCCGATGTGCCTCGGCTGTGTAACCCCGATCCCTCTGCCGTTGATCCCGATTTGTTAGAAACAGATCAGCTGGGCGGCGCGATCAGCTTGGACAGTACCCGCAGTCAACCGATCGAGATGACCCATGTGACCTTGACTCAGAATTTTGCTGGCTTTAATGCAGGAGCTATCTTTGGCGGCAATAATCTGATCAGGGTGAGCAACGCCATCTTCGATCGCAACGAAGGTGGACGGCAAGATCTGGATCTGTTTGATCAAGTATTGACGGTAGAGAATCCTCCCGATAGTGGTGAGTATGTCGGCTTGCTGGATGGTGGCAATGTATTTGAATTTCCTGGACCACCAGACAATGGGGATCCCCGAAATGTCACGGTGACCCCAACCGCTCAGATCATTGATCCACAACTCGGTCCCTTTATCGACAATGGTGAAGCGATCCAACCCCCACTACCGATCGGAAACTCAACCGTCGAAGCAGCAGGAGCTGGGGCTCGCTAGCTCCCAACACTCAACCCGTTTCAAACCTGATCTCTGATCATGATTCCTCATCAAACGTCTTAAGGATTCTTGCTTAGGGGGAGGGGGACG
>CAZONZ010000329.1:0-4759 GCA_964581005.1 uncultured bacterium | reverse complement strand
TGTTGCTACCCCTCGCCCCGATCAGTTGCGCCGAAGCCAGTTTTTGCAGGCTCATGTTGAGCAAGTTCTCCGTCTTGTCAGAGAAGGGACTCCGATTTTAGGCTACCTGCATTGGTCGCTAACCGATAACTACGAATGGGGATCCTATACTCCACGCTTTGGCCTATTAAGCATCGACTTTAGTAATGGAACCGAGAGACTTTTTCAGGATCATCTTGGGGATCAATCTTTTGAAACATACGCGAAATTGATCCAGACGTCTAAACAAGAAAGCTGTACTTCCTACTCAGCTCACAACTAATAGCTATTCAGATGTAATACTGTAATACTGAGCTTACTAAAGCTGGCAATGTCAAGCCCCTGTGAAACGGTTCTTAGTACTGACTGTTAAGCTCAGCGTTATAGAGAATTTGTTGTAAGATAGTTAGTATCAGCTGAACGACAGGAAGATCCCGATGATAGAAGATCCAACTAATCGTAGACTAGCAATGTTGATCGATGCTGATAATGCTTCTCCCAGCATCATCGGTGGCCTATTGTCTGAGATCGCAAAGTATGGAGTATCTACCGTCAAACGAATCTATGGTGACTGGACCACACCAGAATTGAGGGGTTGGAAAAACGTTTTGTTGACACACTCTATCACTCCTATCCAACAGTTTCGATACACCACCGGAAAAAATGCAACGGATAGCGCGTTAATTATTGATGCTATGGATATTCTATATGGAGGAAATGTTGAAGGGTTCTGTCTTGTTTCCAGTGATAGTGATTTCACTCGTCTTGCTCTTCGTATACGAGAAAGTGGTATGCTTGTCTACGGATTTGGTGAACGAAAAACACCATCTGCGTTCGTCAGTGCCTGTGATAAATTTATTTTTGTGGATGTTCTGATTGATCCATCAGAGAATGAGCCTACTGACTCTAAGTTGGAACATCATAGTGTTGCTCAAGATAGTGCATTGATTAACCTCCTAAGGTCTGCTATCAAAACCTGTGCTAATGAGGAAGGATGGGCCAACCTAGCTGAAGTAGGAGCTCAGATCTCATCACAAAGGCCAGAATTTGATTCTCGACACTACGGATACTCGAAACTGAGCTCTCTGGTTGAAGCAACCAGCATGTTTACGGTGCGTCGTGAAATTATGAGAGATCATGGATCTTACACCGTTTTCGTCCGTAATACTCCTCAATAATTCAAGTTGATATCTAAGTAATTGGGTGCAACTTTTTCGTAGGGTCAGCAAACCAATAGCTACGCTCCCCTGGCATCCATAAATCTTGGCACTCATGAGATCCCTAAACACTTATGATGTCTAAAAGTGTAGCCGCCTTTTGCAAACGGATTCAACTTCTATGACTGTTACCGCACTCACTCAACTCCCCAAACGCCTATTCGCTTGGGGCATGGCCAAGGCCAATGGTGCCACTCAAACGTCCATCAAACTCACAAACTGCCCGGAGCATAGCAACTTAGCTGATCTGAAGCGATCGCTGCTGGGGACTCTCCAGGGGACGGTGATCGAAATTGGTCCGGGTGCTGGTGCCAACTTTGTCTATTTCCCTGCCGATTTGCACTGGATCGGGGTAGAACCCAATCTGTTCATGCATTCATATCTGCGCCAGGAAGCGATGGATCGAGGGTTCCAGTCCATTGAGCTGTATGAAGGGAACGCTGAACACTTACCGCTTGGGGACGCGATCGCTGATGCGGTCGTCAGTACGCATGTCTTGTGTTCGGTGCGGGAACTAGATCAGGTGTTACAGGAGATCCGGCGAGTTCTCAAACCAGGCGGCCAATTTTTCTTCCTGGAGCATGTAGCTGCCAACTGCTGCACCTGGACCCGACGGGCACAAGATGGGTTAGCCCCTCTCTGGAAAGCACTCTTTGATAACTGCCATCCCAACCGGGAGACATGGCAAGCTCTGGAAGCAGCAGGTTTTGCGGCCATTGATTACGATCATTTCCAAATTGCCCTACCCCTGGTCAGTCCCCACATTGCTGGAATTGCCACCATGCCCCGGTAGATGGTTGAATTCCCAACATGTCAGACTGTCCCATGTCCCACTCCTCGATTTCTGGCAGAACCATCAGGTCGCAATGGCGTTTGTTGTTGAAATCTTAAAAAACACCCTAACTCAACCAAATTCAGACAGATCCAGACTGTAGTTGATCGTGCATCGTTTTCAATCGCTCTAGATCATCCAGTTTGATCACCTGACCTGTTTCAGCCGCGATCTCAGTGGCAACACCAACAGCTAGAGAATGCAAGACCACGTCCTGGCTCACATACAGGGGTTTTTGTTCAAACAAATGATCTAAAACCATATGCGTATCCTGAACAAATAAGCCACGCCGGGATCCAACATCCACAGCATGAGCTCCATCCGCCCGGATCAAAACGGCTTGTTCACCGTCAATTAATAATGCTCCTTTGCCCCCTTGAACCTCGATCGTGCGCTGGGGTCTCCAAATGGCTTCTCCCTTGCCATACGACAGCGTTCCGATCAGGCCACTGGCAAACACAAGTTGGGCATAGCAAATGCAGCTATGAAACCGTTCCGGCAACTCTGGACCGTCATAGCGCAATTGACAGCTCACTGCCTGCACCGGACCAAACAGATCCACTAACCGATGGATGCGAGACACCGCCCCGATCAGCGGGAACCCAAATAATTCCGGCCTATAGGTCCATCGATCGGGGGCAGGGCGATTGGTGGTCAAGGTTGCATAGTTCACTGTAAACAGTCCACCTAGACTAGGCAGCTCCTGTTGCAGCAGCAGATGCACTCCACTTAATAGCTCAATGTGCTCTACATGCAGTAATCGCTGCCGGATCCGGGCAAGCTCCACCAACTGTTCAGCTTCCTGCAAACGAAAGGCCAAGGGATATTCCACAACCACATGGCACCCCATCTCCAGCGCAGCTTGGGCCAGAACAGCATGATCTCGATTCACGATCGAGACAAACACGAGCGCAGGCAAAGCCTCTTGCAGCAGAGCCGAAGGATCCGAGAAGGGATCGGTGGCAAACTCCTGAGCAAACTGCCGCACTTGATGGAAGGTATGACCCGCAACTCCAACTAACTGGGCTCGTCCATCCTCGCGGACTGCCTCAGCACGCAACCGGGCCGCAAACCCAGTGCCAATGATACCAACGCGCAAGGGATTGGCTCCTTAATTCCAGAGAAACCGCTAACACAGATATTAAGTAGCATCACACATGATCGTCCCCCACCACTAGCCCTGCGCCCAGATCCCTGCTCAACTCAACCGCCTCACTCCGCCAAACGCTCTTGATCAAAGCGGCTCAGAGTTGAAAATAAAGTTTTGATCGATCCCGACCGACTCGGAGATCGTGACTTACACCGAACCCAGTAGGATAGAGGGTTGTTGCTCAGAAGGATCGCCTGTGTTCACTGTCACCGCCGAACAACGCCAGTACTTAACCTATGTCCTAGCCGATCAGTCCAGCCAATCCGAGATCGAAGTGGTGCCGGAGCGGGGCGGGATTGTCACGGTCTGGCGGATCAAGGGTCAAGAGATGTTTTATTTGGATACCGAACGCTTTACCCATCCCGATCTCTCGGTCCGAGGCGGGATCCCGATCCTATTCCCGATCTGTGGCAACCTTCCCGACGATACGTACACCTATCAAGATCAGTCATACCAGCTGAAGCAACATGGATTTGCACGGGGCCTCCCCTGGCAAGTGATCCGGCAAGAACAGGATGGACTAGCTAGCTTGACCGTTGAGCTCACCAGCAATGCCGAAACCCTGCCAAGTTATCCCTTTGACTTTCAAGTTCAATTCACCTATAAACTGGTTGGCACCACTCTGACGATCCAGCAAGTCTACACGAACCGATCGGCCCACCCCATGCCCTTTTCGAGCGGATTCCACCCCTATTTTGCCGTGACCGATAAAACCCAGCTGCAGTTTCAGATCCCTTCAGCCCAATTCACAGATCGAGAAGGTCAGGTCATCCCATTCCAGGGCAGCTTTGATTTCAGTCAAGCCGAGATCGATGTGATCTTCCGAGAGTTGACCGGATCCTCCGCCAGCGTCACGGATCCAGTCCGGAAAACCAAGCTGAATGTGAATTTTGACAGCCATTATTCAGCCCTTGTGTTTTGGACTGTAGCTGGTAAAGATTTCTACTGTCTGGAACCTTGGACTGGACCTCGCAATGCCATGAATACAGGCGATCATTTGCTACAGATCGATCCAGGCGCTTCGCTGGAGACTGTCGTCAGCATGAGCTTCGAGATCCTGGGTGAGTAATCATCCTCAGGGTTGATGGGCTTGGATCGATAGGATCGATTTGCATTCTTGTTAACCCATGTACAAGGGTAGTTCTCGACAGGAACTCATAGCGGCAAGTAGAGAGTGTTTTTGAGTTAGAGTGGTGTTGAGATCATGAAAATCTTTGAAGGGTTTGGCTTTCAAGTTCATCGTCAGCGTGGCGATCATGTCAAAATGCGGCGAGTCATTGAAGTAAGGAAAGAAACTCTCATAATACTAAGCACAAACAGCTGGATCCTGGAGCCTGTAAACAGCTGGATCCTGGAGCCTGTAACGCTATCTTGAGGCAGGCTAGCCGATCCCTTCCATTTTCTCCTCCGAATCAGCCTGTTTAGGATTGAGATCTATCACCTGATCCCTTATCACTCACCCTACGATCAAAAGGGTATTGCACACGGGCTGCTATAGTTATAGATGCTGATGCTAGTTTGTGAGTGATCTCTGTGACGTCT
>CAZONZ010000328.1:0-4765 GCA_964581005.1 uncultured bacterium | reverse complement strand
GAAAGTTCGGATTGGAGTTGATTAAACGTTTGCTGGCAATGGTTGACACTTTTGAGGGGCAATTCTTCGTTTTTGGCAATACAGGTTACTTGCACCCACTCGTCTTCTTGCCGGAGCCGATCCATGAGAACTTCGACGGTCACCAATTGGGTATAGGGTTTTTGACCGGGGGGTTCCCCAGCGACCCAGTAATCGGGGCTATTGTGGAGAATCTTAAGCTGGCATCGCTCCAACAGGTGACGAATTGCCTGATTGATCTGCTCGGTTGAGCCAGCAAGCTTGGTGACGCAGGAGTATCGAGCCATAAGATTCAGTGAGTAACGGCGAGTTCCAGCAAGGATTCTGAATGGCTAGGGATCAGGATCTGGGCTCGAAACCATCAACCACCAGGGCTGATATAGCCGATCGTAGTCCCCAGTCCGGGTAGCGGTTTCTATTGTAAGGGGTGAGGCGATAAGGTTTGCTTATCCAACTACCCCAAAATCGCTTGCTTGTAAAGCCGATCCAATAGCACCGCTGTCACTCGGTATCCTAACCTGATGATCCGGTCTTTGCCCTTGATCTGTTTGAGCTCCTTGCATGGACTGACGCACCCTTCAGCCCAGCGTGGCAAGGGGATCCTATGTCTAACGTCTGCTGATCGAACTGCTTAGATCGGCATTTGTCATCGGCACCACATCTTGCTACAGTCGATCCCATCCCTTAAGTCTGAATGTGTGAAGTAGGATCCCATGAAAGTCTTAATTCTTGGCGGCGATGGTTATTGCGGGTGGGCCACTGCACTCCATTTGTCAAACCGTGGCTATGAGGTTGGCATTGTTGATAATTATGCCCGCCGCCTCTGGGATCTGCAGCTAGGGGTCAGCACGTTAACCCCGATCCAACAACTGGAGCAACGGGTCGCTCATTGGCAGTCGATCAGTGGCAAAACCATCAAGATTTATGTCGGAGATATCACTGACTATGGCTTCTTGGCCCCAACCATGCGCCAATTTGAGCCAGAAGCCATCGTTCACTTTGGCGAACAGCGGGCCGCTCCCTATTCCATGATCAGCCGTGAGCATGCCGTGTTTACCCAGGTGAACAATGTGGTTGGCACCCTCAATGTTCTCTACGCGATCAGAGAAGATTTCCCGGATTGCCATCTGGTCAAGCTGGGCACGATGGGTGAGTATGGTACCCCCAATATTGACATTGAAGAAGGCTATATCACGATCGAACACAACGGTCGCTCCGATACCCTGCCCTATCCTAAGCAGCCAGGATCGATGTATCACCTCAGTAAGGTGCATGACAGCCACAACATTCACTTTGCTTGCCGGATCTGGGGAGTGCGGGCTACAGATTTGAATCAAGGTGTTGTGTACGGAGTCTTGACGGAAGAGACAGGAACCGACGAGACGTTGATCAATCGGCTGGATTATGACGGTGTATTTGGGACAGCCTTAAACCGCTTTTGTCTCCAGGCTGCAATCGGTCATCCGCTCACCGTCTATGGCAAGGGGGGACAAACTCGTGGATTCTTAGATATTCGAGATACCGTTCGGTGTGTTGAGCTTGCGATCGCCCATCCTGCTGATCAAGGTCAGTTCCGAGTGTTCAACCAATTTACGGAACAGTTCAGTGTGGGAGAGCTGGCGGAGAAGGTCAAAGTTGCGGGTACGGCAATGGGTCTGAAAGTGGAGATCCAGAACCTTGATAATCCGCGTGTTGAGGCTGAGGAACACTACTTTAATGCTAAAAACACGAAGCTGCTTGATTTAGGTCTGCAGCCCCACTATCTCTCGGACTCGTTGTTGGATTCCTTGCTCAACTTTGCCCTCAAGTACAAAGATCGTGTGGATATGGCCCAGATCCTGCCCAAGGTGAAGTGGAAATAGCAGGCATATAGGCATAGTGAAGCCTTGATCCATCCCGTCTAAGGTTCTATCCCCTGCTAAGGCACAACTTCCGCTAAACTGCTCTCGGACCCTCAGTTCAAGCTGATAGGGTCTGTTTAGCCTTGGCTCAAGCTAGGAGAATTTTCCAAGACTCTGGAGAGATCAGGGGCCATCAACTGGATAGAGTTGAATCGCGCAAGGGAGGGGGATGTGAAGCGGATCTGTGTGTTTTGTGGATCCAATGTTGGAGCCCGACCCACGTATGCAGCAACAGCACAGGAACTGGGTTTGCGTTTGGCTCAGCGGCGGATCGGGTTGGTGTATGGAGGCGGGTGTGTTGGGTTAATGGGGCTGCTGGCGGATGAGGCTCTGGCTGCTGGGGCTGAGGTGATCGGGATTCTCCCAGAAGCATTGGATCAACGGGAGATTGGGCATCGGGGACTGACCGAGTTGCGAGTTGTGCAGACGATGCATGAACGTAAAGCCATGATGGCCGATCTGTCGGATGGTTTTATCGCTCTACCGGGTGGATTTGGCACTATGGAAGAATTTTGTGAGGTTTTGACCTGGGCTCAATTGGGGCTTCATGCGAAACCGTGTGGCCTTTTGAATGTAGAGGGCTACTACGATCCGTTCCTGACCTTTCTCGATCATCTGGTTGCAGAGCAATTTGTGCATCCGTTGCATCGGTCTATGGTGCTGCAAGCCCCAACCCCAGTCGAGCTTTTAGATCAGTTTGCCACCTACAAACCTGTGACGCTAAAAAAATGGATCACGTCTGATCAAACCTAACGTTAGGATCTGCTCGTTTGAAGTTGAAGGTTGGACGGGTACTGTAGGAGTGTCACCAATCGATTCAAGGTCATTATTTCCTCTCCTGTAGACTTCCTGTGGATCTCCTGTAGACTTACGTTGTATCCTGCATAAGCGATCCCGATATCCGCATTCATTGATTCACCAGAGGCCCCAACATGAGTGATCATTCTCCAGTGCTCGAAGTTGCTCAATTCCAGATTCATCCAGAACAAGCCGCTGAATTTGAGGCTGCAATCTCTCAAGCTTATCGTTATTTAACAGCAACTCCAGGCTATCGTGATCATCAACTCCGCCGCTGCATTGAACATCCCGATCAGTATCTTCTAACGATCACATGGGACACGATCGAAGCACACATGGTCACCTTCCGGGAGTCTGACAATTTTCAACAATGGCGCACCTTGATCGGTCCATTCTTCGCTGCCTCCCCACAAGTCTTGCACTATCATTTGATCATTTGATCTCTGAAACCTAACAACAGCTCCTCCCATCTGCTATGCTTGTACTCTGAAAAACTGTGTGGCTGATGAGTTTGAGGTTGAACCACCCTGCACCATCCAGCCTGCACCATCCAGAATGATCCCAGCGTATCGAATTAGATCGAAACCAGTATTCCATCGAGATTAAGATCTAGCCATGACAGCGTCTCGTGTTGAATCCAATCCCCGTTTGTTGATTGTTGTCTCTCGTCAAGGAATGGGGCAAGCTGATCCAGATCTTTCACAACGATTGATCGCCACCTATTTCACGCTTCTGGATGAGAGCAATATGCTGCCGGGGGCAATCTGTTTTTACACCGAAGGGGTCAAGCTCGTGGTCGAGGGATCTCCTGTCTTAGGGGTGTTGCAGGCTCTGGAGGCAAAAGGTGTTCATCTGATCATCTGTAAAACCTGTCTGGATTATTTTGGTCTGGCGGATCAAGTGCGGGTGGGGATCGTCGGAGGCATGACCGATATTATTGCGGCCCAGTGGGCTGCTGACAAGGTCGTAACTCTCTAGGATCCATGGCATCCATCTGGCATAGCACCGAGCTTTGCCTGCAACATTTGCCTTCCACAACAGATCTCAAGCTCCCATCCCTGAATACTCTCGCAGTCCTCGTTTCCACAGCCAACGGTTGATGATCAAAACGATCCCAATCCAAGCCAAAGGCACTAGCCAAGCCTGGATCAGATTGACAGGCAAACCCACCAGCAAACTTGCAGGCACTGAGATCATGTAGGGAAAAGGTGTCCACATCAGGATCGATCGAACCAACGGAGGGAAAACCTCAAGGGGAGCGATCAGACCCGACAGAAATAGATACACTAAAAACCACAGTTCCTCTAATGCACTCGCACGCTCACTCCAAAAAGCGATCAAAGCGAATGTGTATTGAATGGTAAATCGTAAACTAAACGATATGATCACAGCAATCGTCGCCAAGATCCATTGAGTGAAACTGGGCATCCAAAAGGCTTGGGGGTAGATCAAGAAAAAGATTGCCATCACCACAACCGCAAAGGGGAGGCGAGCCATTCGTTCAGCAAGGTGGGAGACGACATGATGCCAAACAGGATCAAGCGGTTGCAGCAAACGAAATGAGAGTGTACCTTCAATCACTTCTCGTTCAAACTCCCAGATCACCCAGACGATCGTGAATTGGCGGGCCAGGAAAACTGCAACAAAATAATGGACAAAATCCAAGGCCGAAAGCCCAAAATTCCCTCCCTCTGCAGCTTTCATCCAGGCTCCCATCAAGATCAATGGCAAGGATCCGGATAATACCCAGAAGATCAGTTCAGCCCGATACTCCATCATGTAGGCGTAGTAAACAGACAGGAGCGTTTTGAGTTTCCTGAGCATCGTGAACCCCTTGAACCGTACCTTCATCATCAACGAATCGATCCCGCCGATCAAGCATCAGCTGCCAAGTCAGGATCAATCCTCACGATCACAACGTTCCCGATCCATGCTCCGATCCCACTTGACTCTCCCCCAAGGGCAAGGTGTTGACTACTCATAGAACTCGAATGCAGCCGCGTGCTGAGGATCTTTGGCGGAGGTGAGGTGATGTACAAGATCAGTGA
>CAZONZ010000327.1:0-4787 GCA_964581005.1 uncultured bacterium | reverse complement strand
AAGCTATCGATCATAATGGAGAACAGTTTCTGATCCGAGCCCACAGGTGTGACGATGACAAGCCCGATCTCCAATCCCGATCGCTCTGCTCCTGATTACCTCAACCACCTCAACCCTTCGCAACGCCAAGCCGTCGAACATTACTGCGGTCCCCTGCTGGTGGTTGCTGGAGCCGGATCAGGCAAAACTCGTGCCCTCTCTTACCGAATCGCCCACCTCGTTCTCCACCATGGCGTTGATCCCTACGCGATCCTGGCCGTTACGTTCACCAACAAAGCCGCCCGTGAAATGCGATCCCGAATCGAGACTCTATTTGCCGAACAAGAATCCCTGCAGAAACATGGTGTCTCGTTAACTGATCTTGATCCTGCTGATCAAACCCGACTCCGCTCCCAAGTCTATCGCCGCACCATCAAACCTCTCTCGATCGGCACCTTCCACAGTCTCTTTGCCCGCATCCTACGCCTGGAAATCGAAAAATTCAAAGATCCCAAAGGTCGGAACTGGACTCGTAACTTCACTATCTTTGACGAATCCGATGTCCAAAGCCTGATCAAAGAGATTGTTGTTAAACAGTTGAATCTGGATGATCGCCGCTTCGATCCGCGCTCTGTCCGCTATGCCATTAGTAACGCCAAAAATCAGGGTTGGACTCCCACGGATCTAGAAAAACATCAACCTGACTTTCGTGGACGCACAATTGCCCGTGTCTACGATCTGTATGAAGATCATCTAGCAGCCAACAACGGCCTTGACTTTGACAATCTGCTTCTGATCCCCGTTCAACTCTTCCGGCAGCAACCCGAAATCCTGGACTACTGGCATCAACGGTTTCAACACGTTTTGGTGGATGAATATCAAGACACCAACCGCACTCAATACGACCTGATCCAACTGCTGGCGACCAATCGAGAACCCGATCCGGCTAAATGGAACTGGACGAACCGATCGATTTTTGTTGTGGGAGACGCAGATCAGAGTATTTACCGCTTCCGAGGTGCGGATTTCAAGATCTTGATGGAATTCCAAGGGGCCTTTGGGGATGGCTTGCCCGACGATGACACCCGCACGATGGTCAAGCTGGAGGAAAACTACCGATCCACTCAGACGATTTTGGCAGCTGCCAACCATCTGATCGAAAACAACACCGAACGGATCGATAAAGTGTTACGGGCCACACGCGGCGAAGGCGAACTGATCCTTTGCCACCAAGCTGACAATGAGTTGGACGAGGCGGAATATATTGCCAACCAGATCCGCTGGCTCACAAATCCAGATACAGGCTGGCACTGGGGTCACTTTGCCATTCTCTACCGCACCAATGCTCAATCCCGTCCCCTGGAGGAAGCCCTAATGCGGGCTGGGATCTTCTACACCGTTGTGGGGGGATTGCGATTCTACGATCGGAAAGAGATCAAAGATGTCATTGCCTATCTTCGCGCCATCTATAATCCTGCAGATAGTGTCAGTCTGTTGCGGGTGATCAATGTGCCTCGGCGTGGTATCGGCAAATCCACGATCGATAAATTGGCTAACGCAGCGGCCAGTTTGAATATCCCGCTTTGGGACGTGATCAGTGATGAGGCTTCGGTGGTGACGCTGGCTGGTCGATCGGCACGAGCCGTTCAGCGGTTTGCGACGGTGTTGAAATACTGGCACGATCAGCGGGAACACGGTTCTGCCACCCAAATTTTGCAAGGGATTCTGGATGACTCTGGCTATCTTGAGGATCTGAAATCGCAGGGGACGGATGAAGCAGAAGAACGAGCCCAAAACGTGATGGAACTCTTCAACGCGGCCCGCCAGTTAGAAGAGGAGCAAGAGGATCCCAGCCTCGAATCTTTTCTGGGGAACATCTCTCTAGCTTCCGATCTCGATAATTTGCAAGAAACCCCTGAAAAAGTCTCGCTCATGACGCTGCACTCCTCCAAAGGGCTAGAATTCCCAGTTGTTTTCTTAGTTGGGATGGAGCAAGGCTTATTCCCCAATTACCGGGCAATGGACGATCCGGCTGCCTTAGAAGAAGAACGCCGCCTTTGCTATGTCGGGATCACCCGCGCCCAAGAGCGTCTTGTGATCACCCATGCCCGCGAACGCCGCCTCTATGGTCAACGCGAACCTGCGATCCCCTCTTTCTTCCTCGGTGAACTGCCGGAAGAACTGATCCAAGGCCATCGCCCCGCCATTCCCCGCCGCCCCGGTGCGCGCCGATCCCTGATCAAGCCCACAACGGCTCCTGATCCCGCCCCCAACTCACCCTCAATCTCAACCGCTAAACCTAAATCCCGGAGCTCGACACCCAAGCCCAGCCCTCGCCCCCAAGCTAAGATCCGCCCTCCTCAGAGCTGGAGTATTGGCGATCGGATCGAGCACTCCGAATTTGGTCATGGTCGCGTCACCCATGTCTTCGGGAGTGGCCCCAAAATTACGCTTGCGGTTAAATTTCCTGAGCTGGGCCAACAAAAGATCTTAGATCCCCAGATCTCCCCCATTGAAAAACTGTCGTGATCCTCTCATTCTCCCTACCTTATGGCACGTTACTTGTTCCTCTCAACTCCCGTTGGTCCCCTTGGATCAGGAGCAGGCGGTGGAGTTGAGCTGAATCTGATCAACCTGGCTCAAGAACTCACCCGTCAAGGTGATCAGGTAGATATTCTAGCCCCTTCGGGATCCGTGGTCGAAGGGATCCGCTGTTTCCCTGTCACAGGTCTAGCCCCCCAATACACCCAAACCCTTAATCGAGATGCCGCCATTGAACTCGCCATCCCCTCGGTTCTAGCTAACCTCTGCGAACTCGCCCTC
The DNA here is from genome assembly GCA_964581005.1 of uncultured bacterium. Taxonomy (GTDB): domain Bacteria; phylum Cyanobacteriota; class Cyanobacteriia; order Thermostichales; family Thermostichaceae; genus CAZONZ01. The sequence continues at coordinate 1,985 of CAZONZ010000327.1, read as the reverse complement.
GATCGACAACACAACTACGATCTGATCGTGAACTGGGCCTACGACTGGCTCCCCTACTACCTCACTCCCTTCTTTCAAACTCCGATCGTCCATGTAGTTAGCATGGGATCCATGACTGATGCTCTCGACTGGATCTTGAGACACACGTTGGAGCGCTTCCCAGGCCGGGTTGCCGTTCACTCCAAGGCTCAAGCCGCCACCTTCAAATTCGCCCAAGCCCAGATCCAACAGGGGCAGAACCCCTTCTTCATTCTTCCTTGCGGCATCGATCCTCAGCAGTACCAATTTGTGTCTGAGGCCCAAGGCCCCGTCTGCTGGATCGGGCGGATCTCTCCCGAAAAAGGACTGGAAGACTGTGCTGCGGTTGCACAACGGAGTCAGATCCCCGTCAACGTCTTAGGGCGCATGCAAGATGTAGACTACTGGCACCAGATCCGGCAGCGTTATCCCAAAGCTCCCCTGACCTATCGAGGGTTTCTCCCTACCCCAGACATGCAACAGATCCTGGGCCAATCGAGAGCCATGCTGATGACCCCCAAATGGATCGAAGCTTTTGGCATGGTTGTGGTTGAAGCTCTGGCCTGTGGGGTGCCTGTGATCACCTATCGGCGGGGGGGACCTGCGGAAATTGTGATCGATGGCCAAACTGGATGGATCGTGGATCCCGATAACATCAGCCAACTTGAAGCCGCCTTGCAGCGAATTGATCACATTGATCGACACTGCTGTCGCCAATGGGTGGAAACGCATTATTCGCTCACGGCCATGGCCCACCACTTCAAAACCTGGACGGATCCCATGTGCTCAACGGATCGGATCAACTGAGATGATCGCGTCATTGGTTCCTTGAGATCGGATGAAGTTACCGCAATCGCAGATCGTTGTGCCACACCTGAATGGCTGCTTGGAATAGAGGAAACAACTCTTGAACAACGTGTGATGACTCTTGAACAACAGTCTTTCCGGATAGAGGCGTTTTGACTTCGCCTAAGCGTCTAAGACTCTGGAATCTCCTGGCTCCAGCCGATCAGAAGTGCTGAAATCCCTTCGGGGAATCTCCGTTGCTTTAGCGCGGAGAGTAGTCAAACGCTCTACAATATGAGCTTAGCGATTCAAGGATTAGCATTATGGCTCTGGAATATCCTGCCAACCTCAAATACACAGACTCACACGAATACATTCGGATCGAAGAGGGCATTGCGATCATTGGGATCACAGCCTTTGCGGTCGAGCAGCTTGGTGACATCGTCTATGTGGGAGTGCCGGAGGAAGGCGAAGCCCTCACCAAGGGAGAACCGTTTGGATCGGTGGAGTCGGTTAAAGCAGTTGAGGATCTGGTGGCTCCCCTGTCGGGTGAAGTGGTGTCGATCAATTCCGCCGTCGTGGATAGCCCCGAAAGCATTGCGGATGATCCCTATGGGGACGGTTGGCTGCTCAAGGTCAAACTCTCGAATCCGGAAGATCTCGATGATGCGATGACTGCAGAAAGTTATCAGGGCATGGTGGAAGGGGAGTAGCTTGCGAGGATTGACGCGGATCAACCTGTTGCTTAGGTTTCCGTCGTCATCTGCTCGTTAGGCTATCTTGCACCGTCCAGAGAGAGCCTGACTAATCAAGTTAACTGGTCGATCCTTCGATTCCGTTCTTGTGGTTGGCTAGCCGTAAAAGCTGGTTGGTTCTCCTAAATCTTGCTCTGAGTCAAATAGCGGAGCGAGGGTTGATCCTGCGACAAGGGGGGCGGTATCGGTTTCTGCATGAGCGATGACGAGATTACGTGGCAACGTTGTGATTGATTGAACGTCCCTTCGATGTCTAGCTAGGATAGTCTGAGTTGGGATTTAACGTCATGGAGTGCGAGGTTTGGGTTTGCTGGGCTCGCTACTCCAGGAAGGTGATGAACTCTAACGGACTTAACGGAGTGTTCTCAACATTCAAAGGATCCAGCACAATCACATTGGCGAGGGATCGATGTTGCCAAATTCACA
>CAZONZ010000326.1:1632-4813 GCA_964581005.1 uncultured bacterium | reverse complement strand
GGACTCCAGATAGTCTTTAGCAGGAAGTATAGTCTGATTCGGATCGAGATAAACCATGATATCCTCTCCTCTCGCTGTCATCTTAAGGGATCAAGCCTAGCGAATGGATTAAGGCTATGGCGATCGGCCTCGCGCTAATCAGTAGAATGGGACCGATCTTGGCTTGAATGGGTCAAGGGGATGAACGTTTTCAAGCAACCGATCATGATCCAACTGCCTCCTGCTCGTCGTCGAGATCTTGAACAGCTGCTGCTCCGCTTGGGGTTTCGAGATCTGAACCAGATCGATTGGATGCTGCTGGATTTGGCGTTAGTGCATCCTTCTCTCGATCACCAGCATAACAATGATCGCTTGGAGTTCTTTGGGGATGCCGTTTTGCGTCTGATCGTGACGACCTTTTTACACGAAACCTACCCTGATATGTCCGTAGGGGATCTCTCAGCGCTGCGGGCTGATCTGATTCGGGATGAACATATTGCCGAGATTGCTGATCATTATGGGGTGGATCAGTATCTGGTGGTTGGTGGAAGTGCCCGTCAGGATCCCAAAGGCAGAACCCGACGATTAGCCGATGCGATTGAGGCGATCTTGGGGGCGCTTTATCTCAGTTGGCAGCCGTTGCAAGATGACAGTGTGATCCGGTTGCGATCCTGGCTGGATCCGCATTTGCAGGCAAGGGCCAAGCTATTTTTGGCGGATCCGGCTCGTCACAATGCCAAGGCGGCTCTGCAGGAATTGACCCAAGGGGTTTGGGGGGAGCGACCCGACTATCGGCTGATCAGCAGTCAGGAATGGCCGAGTCGCTTTGAGGTGGAAGCCTGGATCCAAGGGCAGTGTTGGGGGCGGGGAGCGGGTCGATCGAAAAAGGTCGCCGAAATGGCAGCAGCACGGGAGGCGTATCTGGCACTCCAGCAATCTCTCCCGTCTCCCAGCGGCGAAACTGAATTGAGCTAACTCAGATAGGCTGACACCTCACACCCGGCAAGAGTTCGATCATGACGCTTGCTGACGGACTCGATCGAGATTGAGCCCCAGCCATGAATCGGTTAACTCAGCCGCAGAACTCACGTGAACCGTTCCACCATTCAGAGCATCCGTCAACGCATCCAGAGCCTCTAGATCGGCTGGATTGCAGTGGGCCTGCAGCAGATAGCTATTGATCTGTCGAGCCTGACTCGCCGTTAAGACGTGAGTCTGGAGGACGGTTTGAACCAACGATTGAATCATTTTGGGCCAGAAGGCTGCTCATCCAATACAGCTTATTAACCTTATCTTAACTTCAAAGATCTGTCATCTTAATCCGCCATTTCATAGAGATTAATCGGCATCTTAAGGTAATGTTGCAATTTGGCTCAGATCGAGGAAGATTGAGGATAACCCTAGACGACTGTGATCCTCCGACTAGAATAATAGGCAAATGTCCATTGCTGCCCGCCATGAATGATGCAAGCACAGACGAACTGATTGCTGATCGCTATCGACTCAACCGACCTCTGAGTGCAGGTGGGATGGGGCAGGTATTCGAAGCGGTTGATACCCACCTCTTTAACCGTCGTGTGGCGATCAAGTTGCTGCACCAAAGTTTGACGGGGAATGAGATGCTACTGCGGCGGTTCCAAACCGAAGCACGGGTCAGCTCCTTGCTGGGTGAGCATCCCCTGATTGTGCGAGTCACCGACTATGGGCTCTACAACGATCAGCCTTTTATTGTGATGGAATTTTTGGGGGCACCGCCGATCCCTGGCCAACCTCTAAATGAGATGCTCCAGTCGGGTGCAATGGATGTCAAACGGGTTGTGCGCTTAGGTCGTCAGATGTGTGCTGCGCTCCAATATGCTCACTCGTTCGAGGCCGAACAACCGGATTTCACGATCCGAGGGGTGATCCACCGCGATATCAAACCCGGCAACATTTTTGTTCTCCGCGATCAAACCCTGGGAGAAACGATCAAGCTGTTGGATTTTGGAATTGCCAAGACGATCGCGGATGTGACGATGGCTCTGGGAACCCAAATGGGCTTTATTGGCACGCCGACTTACGCCTCGCCGGAGCAATTGCGGGGTGAACCGCTCGATTTCCGATCTGACGTGTATTCCTTGGGAGTTGTCCTCTACGAAATGCTGGCGGGCGAGTTACCGCTAGTCCCCAAAACGGAGTCGTTCCCAGCCTGGTACGAAGCTCATAACTTCCAGCAACCTCGGACCCTCAATCAGTCCCACATCCCTCCAACGCTGGCCGAAGTGATCATGTCCTGCCTGCAGAAGGAACCGGATCGCCGCCCTAGCTCGATGGAGATGCTACGGGATCAGCTGAAAGATGCGCTCCAAGGTAGTCTCGCTCGCCCTAGCCGCACTCAAGCCCAAGCCCCTGCCCCTGCAGCTGAACCTGATCCGGAATTCCAACGATTGGTGCGCCCCTTTGAGGTTGCTTTGGCTGATCTGAATGTGGCAACCCAGTTTCGCTTGCGGGGAACGGATCTGCTTATTTTGCTGGAATACCATCCTTCCCGCCAGTTGAGTCGAACCATGGTGGTGAAACTGATCGCCTCCCGCTGGTCAGTGACCAAGTCAAAGCTCAAAATCAATCAGATTGTGATCTATGGGCGTCCGTTCCGGCATCCGCGCCCACAGTGGCAAGAAACTCTGCAACTTGCGGATCTCGATGAGTTCATGCGGGAAGCTGATACTGGACCCGTCGATACCTTTGATTTCCTACCCAATCGACCTGGAGCAGTCCAAACCTCACCGCCTCCAGACAACGATCCCGATCTCGACTTTCCGATCCCCTTCTCCGTTCCCGATCTCTCTCCCGCTTCAGCCTATCCACCCGAACCATCAAGCTCGGTGGATTCTGATGGATCAACGATCGGCAAACTTAGCACCGACGCAGAGAAGATCCTGGCTGACATGGGATCTGTGCCTCTGCCGCCGTCGTTGATCGTTCCATCCCCAACAGAAGCCTCCAAGACAATGACGGGTCGGGAAGCCCCCCCAACCTATGTGACCCCATCGACTGCCGCTCAACCCTCTGGATCCCAAGTGCCAGACCTAGCAACTCAGGGAGCGGAGTTTGAGACCCTTGCTCCAGGTGCGCAAGCGACTCCCTCACAGGCTGGGACTTCTCCGGAAACCGTGGCTAAAGCTGATCCTGCCATTGCCCAACGATCTGAAGCGTCCGAAGT
>CAZONZ010000326.1:0-1532 GCA_964581005.1 uncultured bacterium | reverse complement strand
CGGGTGATGGCTGGCATTGAGATGAAGCGGAGTGTCATTGATCTTGATCCGAGTGTGATGATGTCGTATCACGAGGGGCTGGATCATTTGTATGAGGGTGACGTGGAGAAAGCCGCCGATGCCTTTCAATCAGCCTTGACCCAGGATCCAAGCTTGGCGGAGGCTCAAACTTATTGGGGCTATGCTCTCCTCAAACAGGGCAAGCTCCCAGAGGCGCAAAATACGCTGCAAGGGGCCATCCGCAAAGATCCTCAACTCGCCGAAGCTCGCACCTGTTTAGGTCATATTTTCCTGCAACAAAATCAGCTCGATCCTGCCATGTCCGAGTTTCAAGCGGCTCTGGAGATCAAGCCGGATCTGGTTGAAAATTATACTTACCTCCTCAAAATTGCGGTTCAACGGGGGTATTTGGGCGATACGATCCAGCAATACCTGAACGCTCTGGAACGAGTCCCGCAGTTATTGTCGATCCGGCAGCAGCTAGCTGACATCATGCTGCTGCACGGTAGCTTCCTGCTGCAAAATGGCCAGATCGAGGATGCGATCTACTACTTGCGCAAAGCAGTATCCCTCAATTCTGATGATGGTGTGATCCATTGCTATCTGGGGATGACGCTGATCAGTAGCCGCAAGAAAACCGACTGGCAAGATGCCGTCACTGAATTTCGGATCACAAACCGTCTCAATCCAGGGTTGGCAGAAGGACATATTGGTTTGGGGATCGCCTTGAGCCGTCTGGACAACCTCAAGAGTGCGGTGAATGCCTATCAGCTAGCCCTCAACATCGATCCGGATCGGGTGGCTGCTCACTACAACCTGGGGATGACGTTATTCCGCAAAGGGGATCTGCACCAATCGATCCAGCAATACCAGACGGTGTTGGAACTGGAGCCCAATTTTCCCGAAGGACACATCAGTTTAGGACTGGCCCAGATCCAGGCCGGGGATCTGAGTGGAGCGATCAAGTCCTTCAAAGCGGCCCAGGTGCAAGAGAGTGCAAACTTGGCGGAAGCCCACTGTGGGATGGGTTACGCATTGCTAGCGACGGGTGAACTGACGGAAGCCATCAAAACCTTCCGCCGTGCTCTTGATGTCTATCCCATGCTAGGAGCTGCTCAAGCTGGGATTGGATTGACCTACCTGATCCAAAATCAGAAACTCTCGAATGCGGATCCTTCAACCGCCAAAGGAAAATTTGAACTGGCTCTTCGGAGTGATCCCAATACAGCAGAAGCCTTCTATGGTCTGGGGGAGCTTGAACTGGTGAGAGATAGTTTAGCTCTAGCTGCCAAGAACTTTGAAGCTGCCTTGCATATCAACCGCAGCTATGTGGCTGCTCACTACAAGCTGGCTGTGGTTCTGGCTAAACAAGGGCGGGCCAATGAAGCGATCAGTGAATTGAGACTAGCCCTGGAGCTCAATCCCAATTACCCTGGAGCTCAAACCATGCTCGATCAGCTCGTGGCCAAACGCTGGGATCGGTCGGGATCCTCCTCTGCTGCTTCTCAAGGATCCTCATAACCCATATTCCG
>CAZONZ010000325.1:0-4826 GCA_964581005.1 uncultured bacterium | reverse complement strand
TTGAGATCCTTGTTGAGATCCTTGTTGGGATCCTTGTTGAGATCCTTGCTGAGATTCTCGATCAGAGCCTCTTTGAGATCCCTGATGAGATCGGCGTGAAATTGAGGGAATGGGTTTCAACACCTCAGCAAGCTCGGCTGATGGACGACCTGTTTCAGCTTCCCAAGTCTGGAGTAAGGTGGGCGTTGAAACGGGGATCCGCCCTAAGCCCAGTGCTTGTTGAATATGATCGCGTTCGGCTCGACCGACTAGATCAACAATAAAATCAGTACTGTTAGCTTTCTGGAGAATGGCGGCTAGTGCTTGAATGTAGGCTTCACTATTGGCAACCTCTTCCGCAGGCAGGCCCACTGCTGGACCCATGCGACGACTCCCTGCCAAGATCGCCACGCCCACGATCACGATCCCTTGCCAGAGTAAAGCCATCAAAGGAGTCTGGGCTAAATAGGCAAAGACATCGCCACGCTGCTCCTGCTCCTCAAAGGTTTCTTGATCTTGGTACCCATGCAAATACTCATCCACCCAGATCGATCCGCCTGCCTGGGTGACAATATTGGCTAAAAGTTGGTAGTTTCCAGGGTAGTCCTGATAAGCATTAGCGGCCAAAAATGGAGTTGTGGCATAGACAAGCTGCCCCTCTCCGATCGATTCAGCCCAAACAATAACCCCAAATTCATCTTCTAAGATCGGTTCAATTCCCCCTAACCCTCTGTTGGTTCGCCGCCGGGTTGCGATCTGGACGTCGCCCTCCTCAGTTGGGTGAGTCGTTTGAAAAGGAGCGTCCGTGACAGGTCTGCTTCTCCCTAGAATCACCACAGTATTACCTTGATGGATCCATTCTTCTTGGCTTTCAGTAACTACACCCAGAATATCTCCGTGGACTTGAAGGAACGTTTGGGCTGCTTCCTCTTGATCTTCCAGCAAACGGGTAAACGGCTTTTGCCAGCGATGGATCGGCGCCCCTTGCTCTTCCATAAAGGCATACCAGGCTCCATACCCATCGGGAGCTTTGCTATAGCTTGATCCACGGGTGATTGAAGGCTGTTGTTGGGCAGCGATCATGATAAAGATCACCACAAACACAATCAACCCAATCCCCACGATCCAGACTTTGCGCTGATTAGATGACGTTGAGATCATAGAGATCATGCATTCCTGCTCTGCTTAACTGATAAACATGTGAAGGGATCCCCAACAGATACGTTAGGTATCGGCCCATAAAAGCGACATGCAGACTGACGTAGAATCAACTGGAGCCAAGTTCAGTTTATCTCCTAGAAGCATCCCAACAGCGCAGCGAACTTTGCGGTTCTGACCGCTTTGAGAGTGGAACCGGAAGGGGATCCGATCCTTCATAATTCATAGTGTTGTTGGGGTGATCACAGCTATCATGACTTCTTCCGAACCAATGTGGACCAACTCTAGAACAAACCAATCTTGTATGACCCGCTCCGCCGCCAAACGTTACCCAGCAATCACTCTGTCTGCTCTGCTGGGGTTGGGATTGGGGTGGATGGCTAGCCTTGATCCGATGATGGTGGCGTGGGCGATCCCTGGCCAAGTCACGAATGAAGCCGTAGCCTGGATCCAAGCCAACCCGGTGCTCCAACCGAAACCGGGCGAGACATTCTTGGTCCAACGAGTCGAACCCGATGGATCCCGATTTAGCTTTCAATCTTCTGTGATTGCCCCAGGCCGGGTGATTCCGCCTCTGGATAAAGAAACCATCCGATCAGAGCGGATCACGTTGTTTGATCCCAATGGCCTGACAGCAGCAACCTTAAGCCAATATGTTCGAGACATCTACGGACCTACCTTGGCGGCTGACTTCGATCAGTCTACAGAAGTCTTGCGTTATCCTCGGCCTGAAGTGTTCAATCAGCCCCCGACAGAGGCAAACTATTTGGAGCGAGCCATTCAAGGCGTTGTACGACAAGGGCAGCAGCTGATCTACTGGTTAGAGCTGACTCAAAATCGGGATGGAACCGTCCAGCAAGGCCAGATCGTGGTGTTTCAACCGGAATGGTTGGACAAGGTGACAGCAGAATTGCGCGAGCGCCACAATCTACCCTAATGGCATTCTCACTCCATATCATGCCTTTCCAAGATCTTTCTGAAGTCTTTCTGGGGAACAAACGGATCAGGATCCTCTAAACTCAAGGTGATGAACTTACCTGAACAGGATCGATCATGCAACTCACACGTCAGAATTTGACAGAAAAGCCCGATCAGGTTTACGACGTGATCGTGATTGGGGGAGGAGCTGGAGGGCTATCCGCTGGGATCTATCTGCGGCGATATCTGCTCTCCACGTTGATCATTGATAAAGGCAAAGCTCGCTCATTTTGGATGCAGGAATTGCACAATTATGTCGGTTTGGCTCCCGATACTTCTGGACGCCAGCTCTTGCGTCAAGGCAAAGATCACTACCTCTCTCTAGAGGGCGATTTTTTGAATGGATTTGTGGAAGAAGTGATCGATGAGGGGGAAACCTTTGCCGTTCGGATCAAAGTAGGTCGTCAAAATAGTATGTATCCTGTCATTCGTTGCCGCTACTTGATCGCAGCGAGTGGGATCATTGATTATCTGCCTTCCTTGGAGAGTATGCAGAATGTCTTTGAATATGCAGGCTATAACCTTCATGTTTGCCTGATCTGTGATGGCTATGAGATGGTGGATCAGCGGGTTGGAGTCTTTGCCAATTCTGAAAATAATGCTGGGGTTGTATTCAGTCTGGGTTGGTTTACCCCTTACGTGACTCTGTTTAGCATAGGCGAGTTTGATCCAAGTCCTGAGTTGCGCCAAAAACTTCAGGAGCATGGCTATGGTTTGATTGAAACTCCGGTGACCCGCTTCTTGGGAGAGGATCATCGGATGACGGGTGTGGAATTAGCAGATGGATCGACGGTGGATTTGGATGCAGGACTGGTCTCAATGGGCTCCAAATATCATGCCTCATATCTAGAAACCTTTGATCTAGAGCGGCAGGGCGGCAATCTGGTGACAGATAAAATGGCTCGGACCTCTCATCCTCGGATCTTTGCGATTGGTGATCTAAAAGTTGGCATGAACCAGGTGATCATTGCAGCTGCCGATGGAGCGCTGGCTGCAACCCAAATTTGGCGAGATCTGCGCAAACTACGTGGACCGAAAACCAATCTCCAACAGGTCGCTCACTCTAGCTAAAGCCAGATCTCCCCTGCATGGCGTCCCTTGTCTATCTGTGTTGATCATCCTGAAATCAGGTTAGGATCAGCCACGATCAGATCTGGAACAGGATAGAAATACCTCAGATGTTCTGCATTGATCATCCTGAAATTAGGTTAGGATCAGTCACAATCAAATCTGGAGCAGGATAGAAACGCTTCAGAGTTTTGATCGCTTGATCTCTCATCCTTTCAGACGGTCATTAAACAATGCTGAGTTCTTCCCATTCCCCTCAAAGAGATCCGATGGGTACTCTCTATCGGCATGGTGACGTTTTGCTTAGACAGCTCAGCCGTTTACCTACAGGGATCCACAGAAAAGAAGGGACCACTCTTGCTTACGGCGAAGTGACAGGGCATAGCCATCGGATCGCTCAAGCTGATCGGGTTCAACTCTGGGTACGGGGTGGAGATCTGTTCCTAGAAGTTCAACACCCCAGTGCTACCCTGGTGCATGAAGAACATCGGGCCATTGAGTTACCCCCTGGCCTTTACCGGGTGTGGCGGCAGCGGGAGTATCGCCTTGGAGCGTATGTCGAGGTAGAAGACTAATGCGGCATGTGATGGCAAACGGGCGGATCCCCAGGAAAATCCCCCGCCAACAGCCTTCTGGGGATCCAATGCATCCCCAAGTGGATCAGCAAGAACCTGTCTCGCCTCAGCGGGCACGGGATCTGATCCTGCAGCAACGGGCTTGGGATGGGATGCGGGTGTCAGGTCATCTAAATCTGGGGGGGGCAACCCACCTCACCCATTTGCCCGCCAACCTGACCTGCGAAAGTCTTGATATCAGTGACTGTGTTAATCTAACGACCCTTCCCCCAGGGTTACATGTGACCTACTGGATCGAGCTATCTGGCAGCGGCATCACCTACTTGCCTCCAGGTCATGGTTTTGTCCTACGTTGGCGGGGTGTCCAAGTTAACGATCAAATTGCCTTCAGCAGTCGATCGATCACAGGTCAAGAGATCCTTAATGTTGAAAATGTTGAACTCCGCCGGATCCTGATTGAACGAATGGGCTACGAGACCTTTCTTCAGCAAGTTGGAGGGGTGATCCGCCATCAAGATCAAGATCGAGGTGGAGAGCGTCAACTCGTGTGTATTCCCTTTGACGACGATGAGCCATTAATGATCTTGAAAGTAACCTGTCCCTCAACCGGACATCACCACGTCCTTCGAGTTCCACCCTATATGCGACATTGCCAGCAAGCTGCTGCCTGGATCGCAGGGTTTGACAATCCTGATGATTATGATCCGATTGTGGAAGCTTAAAGGTATTCTACAACCATGAACAGTTTTGTTTTAGTACACGGATCTTGGCACGGTGCTTGGTGCTGGTATAAGGTTATTCCCCTGCTTGAGCAAGCAGGACATCGGTTATTTTCCCCGGATCTGCCTAGTCTTGGTGGTGATAAGACGCCAATTTCTGCAATTTCTCTCAAAACTTGGACAGATAGCATTTGTCAAATTCTTGATTCTCAAACACAGCCTGTGATTCTTGTGGGGCATAGTCGTGGAAGTTTAATTATCCGCTTGCAAAGCCGCTTTGGCTAGATTCAAGGCACGTATCGTAGCGCGAGTGCATGAGCGGATTGCTAACACTCGCAAAGACTTCCAG
>CAZONZ010000324.1:1240-4845 GCA_964581005.1 uncultured bacterium | reverse complement strand
GATCTTGGGAAGCCAGCACCGTACCCGTCAGGGTCGGTGTCTGGAGGATGTCACACAGGTTTTGGCAAATCGTTTGTGCTGCCTGGATCTCAACGTTTGGCAATCGGCATCCGCCAGCCTGTGCCAAAGGCTCGATCGGTTACCCTGAGGCCCGGTGGAGCCTGATGCCGTTTGAATTCCGCGATCTTAACCAACCTTAAAACCTGATTCACCACATCGGGATCAAAACCAGCGGCGATCAACTCTGGGGCTGATTGATGCTGCTCAATATGGCGGGCCAGGATCTGATCTAAAACATCGTAAGCTGGCAAACTATCACTATCTTTCTGATCAAACCGTAGCTCTGCTGAGGGAGGCTTGCTGATCACTTGAGCGGGAATGATTTCATGATCTCGATTGATCCAATCTGCTAGCGCATAAACCTGAGTTTTGGGCACATCTGCGATCACAGCTAATCCCCCAGACATATCACCGTAGATCGTGCAGTAGCCTACAGCGAGCTCAGATTTATTTCCTGTGGTTAACAACATGCGCCCAAATTTATTCGACAGCGCCATCAAGATCGTGCCCCGGATCCGCGATTGGATATTTTCTTCGGTTGTGTCCGGCTTTAACCCTGTAAACGGTTCTGCGAGGAGATCGTCAAAAGCCCGCATCACGGGTTCAATCGGAAGCTTGTAGGTCTGGATGCCCAAGTAACGAGCCAGAGCCCAAGCATCGTCTAAACTGCCTTGACTGGAATAGGGAGAAGGCAACAATACGCCCAGAACCTGATCGGCTCCTAGAGCTGCAACGGCGATCGCGGCAGTCACGGAAGAATCAATTCCACCGGATAGCCCTAATAAAACCTGTCGAAATCCACATTTGCGGACATAGTCACGGGTTCCCAGCACAAGAGCCTCATAGAGGTCGGCGATCCGAGAGGTTGGGGCAGGGGTGTAGCTGCTGGATCCACCATCGAGATCCACCATGACCCGATCCGGTTGAAACGCAGCTCCCAAGGCAAACACCGATCCATTAGGATCCACGGCAAAACTGGCCCCGTCAAAGATCAGATCATCCTGTCCTCCCACTTGATTGACGTAGATCATCGGGATCTGATGTCGTCGGGCCATAGCACTGAGCATTTGGATCCGAAAGTCCCGCTTGCCGAGGCTAAAGGGGGATCCAGACAAGTTCACAATCAGATCCGCCCCAGCTGCCGTCAACTGTTCAACCGGATCCCTGGAGTAGCGTTGATGCTGCCAAAAATCACGATCATTCCAGACATCCTCACAGATCGTAAACCCCAATTGGCGACCCTTAAAGGGGATCAAATCGTGACCACAGGCAGGTTCAAAGTAACGATCTTCATCAAAAACATCATAGGTAGGCAGTAAACACTTATGGATCCAGTAGCGGACGGTGCCAGCTTCTAACCAGGCCGCACTATTGTAAAGGGGGCGACCTTGCGCTCCAGGATTCGGGGTTACCGTTCCCACAACCACCGGGATCGCATCCGCAAGCGAATGAGCCAGATCCTCCAGAGCTCTACCAGCTCGACCGACAAAATTGGGATACAGCAATAGATCACGGGGCGGATATCCCAGCAAGGCGAGTTCTGAGGTGATCGCTAGATCTGCCCCTTGGTGTTGAGCCTGACGCACACCGGCTTGGATCTGCTGAGCATTGCCTTCGAGATCCCCAACCACAAGGTTGAGCTGGAGCAGCGCAATCTTCATATCATGAGTTCCCCACTGGATCGTTTTCCTACGATAGCCGAGAAATAGTGGATCTCACCATAACCGATCCTAGCTTGGGTCTAGAGCCCAACGTTGAGGCCCAATCTTGACACAGAGGCACTCGATCGTGAGGCCGGAAGGGGGTCGGAAGGTGTCATCAAACCACGATCACAAAAGGTCGGGATCAGCAGAAGAACCTAAAGATGAAGATGCTGGAATGTAGAGAGATCGTTACAATCGAGGGGTTCTTGCTCATACCTCGTGATCGGGCCATCCTGATCTGCAGGTGATCGAATTGCACTCCTAACCCCTATGTCTATCCGTTTGACGTTGCGCTGGTGTCACGACATCCGCGAGATCGAAGCCTCAGCCTGGAATGCGCTAGTTACTGATCAAACCTCCCCGTTTTTACACTGGGAATGGCTTTGGTGTATGGAACACTCTGGATCTGCCACCGGCAAAACAGGCTGGCTCCCCTCCCATCTGCTGATCGAACATGAAGGCGATCTGATCGGTGCCCTACCGATGTATGTCAAGGGTCACAGCTATGGTGAGTTTGTCTTTGATCAAGAATGGGCCTCCGTTGCCCACCAACTGGGTGAACGCTACTACCCCAAACTGATCGGCATGGCCCCCTTCACCCCCGCTACAGGCTATCGTCCGCTGATTCATCCCGATGTCGAGGCTGATTCACTCTGGCCGATCATGGTCGAAGCGATTGATCTCTTTTGCCAAAAACAAGATCTATCGGTCTGTAGTTTTCTCTATCTCGATCCGGATTGGCGCGATCGTCTCACGGAGGCTGGATTTATGCCTCGGATCACGCACAACTACCAGTGGCACAACCACAATTACCAAACCTACGAGGACTTTCTTCAACAATTTAATGCGAATCAACGCCGCAACATTAAACGGGAACGGGCTGCAATGGAAAAAGCCGGGATCCAGTTCAAGGTCTACACCGGGGAGACGATCCCTGCCAAACTATTCCCGTTAATGTACAAGTTTTACAGCAACACCTGCGCCCAGTTTTGGGGTATGAGCAAGTATCTCAATCGCCAGTTTTTCGATCTCCTTGAATCCTGCTTTCGAGACTACGTGGTGTTCTTTGCGGGTGAGCAAGAGGATCATATTACTGGTATGTCATTCTGCATTCGTAAGGGTGATCAGATGTTTGGTCGATATTGGGGCTGTACTCAAGAGGTCAAGTTTCTCCATTTCAACGCCTGCTACTACGAACCGATCGATATGGCCATTCAAGAGCACATCCAAAACTTTGATCCGGGTGCAGGGGGCCAACACAAGATCCGGCGTGGGTTTCCGGCTACACCTTTGTACAGCTACCATCGCTTTTATCGCCCTCATTTAGAGAAGGTGATCGTGCCCTATTTAGAGCGGCTCAACCCGGTGATGCTGGCGGAACTGGATAATGTTAACCAGAACGAAGTTCCCTTCCGCGAAGATGTCTTGCCTAGCTTGGCTCGTGTAACTGACTCATAAAGTCGAATCAACTTCGGACAAACCTTATACAAACTTCATGAAGCTAACTTAACGCTATTTTTCTGTAGATTTACGCAATAACGCTTAGTTCGTCCATCAAAGTCTCGCAGAATCGCTCAGATACAGATTGAGGGAATCGTGGAACGATAAGAGAAAGTGTCCATTCTTCTTCTCTGCATTGCCTGGGTTATCGCCATGAGTTACCGATCTTTTTTACGCGCCCTCGTCGATCAAATCCTTGCCGATGGGATCTTGACTCAACTGGAGTTAGATCTGCTCCACGCTGCTGCCCAAGTCGATGGCATAATCACTCGTGACGGAGCTGAGTTGATCGATGAAGTTTATCAGATGGCAGCTACAGGTCAAGTGGGCCTAGCCTAGGCA
>CAZONZ010000324.1:0-1140 GCA_964581005.1 uncultured bacterium | reverse complement strand
TTAGGGCATTTTCCCATTGTTGGAGTTGTTCCTGACGGGCTTCCACCTCAGCCTCGCGTAAGCTCAATTGTTGGCTTTGCCGGGTTAGGGATTGTCGCCACTGCTCGATCTCTGAGAGAGCCAAGGATCGTTCACCAGAGGTCGAGAGTTCGCATAAAAGATCAACTAATTTCGGGGCTGCCTCTTCCAGGGCCGAGATTCGCCGTTCTGCGTTCATCGTGATCAGAAGCAACACTCCCACGTTGTAGGTACTGGCTTCACTCGACATTAACGGGGGATCGGTGGGACGAACCGGACTCCAAACCTGATCGTCAGCTTGGCGGGCCAGAAGCTGCAGCTCGGCCTGACCAAACAGGCTTTTCTTCTGCACCCTTGCCAAATACAGCATCGATCTCCAAACCTAGTTTTATGAGAATTCTATCATCAATCTGATCAGGAATTGGATCCAGCATAATTTCCCTGATTTGCGCTACCCCCACTCCACTCCATCTTCCGACAGAACCAAGCAAACCTTCGGTGCTAGGATAGGCTCGAAGGAAGGCTGATTCCCGACATTTGAGAGCTCCAGGTATGTTAGATCCCTCCAATCCAACCTTTTTAATTGCAGCGTTGGTGGCGATTGCCAGTGGCCTGATCTTTGCGATTCGTTATGTTAAACCGGACGCCTCCCGCGACTACGATGTGATCTTTGCCGTCATGGGCCTGATCTATGCGATCTGCATTGGTTGGGAAGGATGGCGTTTGATCCCATTGCTGTACTTTGCCCAGCTCCTCGTGATCGTCCTAGGGGGCTTCTTTGCCGTAGAAACCTTCCGATTACGCTTGCAGCTAGTGGAGAAATCCCGCCAAGTTCAAGGCCGTGTCCGACGACAGGGGTTTGATCGCACTTACCCATCTGCCTACGATCGAGGCCAGCCGATGGGAACCCGCGCCGATGGAGCTCGAATTCGAGATACAGGCAGCCGCACCATTGAAAACCGATCGGAGCGACGCAAACCTCGCACCTCCACCCGCCCCCAACTCACTGATATTTCAGGCGAATCCAGGCCCGGACGGGGGCGCTGTGGTTTGACGCCCGGGGCCCGCGCGAAGTAAGCTGCGGGGGACGGCGGCCACGGCCTCCCCCGCCACGGCCGTCTC
>CAZONZ010000323.1:0-4847 GCA_964581005.1 uncultured bacterium | reverse complement strand
CCGCTGGCTCAGAGACTCGGTTTCGACTTTCACATCAACTGGTGCAAGATATGAGTGTAGGAGATCATTTGTATTTTGATTATGCTACTCAGTTACAAGAGATCAACTCTACACTCATTTATACGGTCCCGATCTCAGCAATTTACTCTGACAAAAATATCCAGCAGAAATTTTCTCAGCCTACCAACATCATGCCAATGGTCAATCTTTATAAATTTGATCCAAATCGCTTTTATCTCAAATACAACCAAACGGCGATCAAGAAATTCACACAACTCATCAGCAGAAGAATTGATCCGTCAGCTGTATTTGCCTCCGATCGCTTGCTCACCCAATTAGTGATCTATAGTGGTGAGCATGTACGACAACTGATGCAAATGACTGCAAGTGCTTGTTTGGTCGCAGCCACCCGGAAACAGAAGAAAATCCAACAAGAGGATGTGATCTATGCCATCAAACAAGAACAGTTTAACTTTGAGCGTGTTATTCCTGCGCAGCACTATCCTTTACTGGTGCAAGTTTGTCGAACAAAGCTTGTGGAGCAAGATGAAAATGGTCAAAGGATGCTATCGAACATGTCTGTGCTAGAGTATAATGGCAATCATCGTTGGAACTATGTTAACCCAGTTGTAAAACTTAGCGATGCCTTCAAACAAGCCCTCAAACATACAACCCTCAATTCGTGATCAAGGCATTCAGCCTCAAAGAGAGTCTGATCCATTTTTGTCTTTAAACGAAGAACCGTTGCAACAATTGCTAACATTCATTGATTTTGCGCAGGAGGATCGATTAACCATTGGGTTTGTATCGACTAACGATCCTGAAAACCAAGAGAAAATAATTAGGCATATACAGGAGGCTTCTCAATCTCAGGATATTCAGCTTGCTTTGTTTGACTTTCCAGATCCTGAGCTACGATTCTTGTTAGACGATCTCACGCAACAAATACTCAGCCTAAAACGAGATCCAAGTAAAAAACTAGTGATCATAGTTACTGGATTAGAACATTCAATTGGCATTATTAAGGGATATCCTCCTGTCCTAACCAATCTCAATTATGTTCGTGATGCATTTCCTAAATCTGTTCCCTACCCGATTTTATTTTTCTTGCCTGACTATGCTTTGGATCGTCTTGCAATATTTGCTCCTGATTTTTGGGCTTGGCGCTTGGCTGTGATCGAGTTTTGTGACGAGCCGATTGATCCAGATGAAGCTACAACTCAGATTTTTGTTCGTGAGGATCAACTTTCAGACAGCCTAAACCTTGTAAAGCAAGATCGAATTACCTTATTGCAAAACTTGTTAGATCAATATATAGTTGATCATTCTGATCTGGATCAAGCCAGCTTAAGAACTCGCCTGCAAATCCTGAACGAACTCGCTGTTATTTTTCGAGATCTTGGTGAAACAGCAAAATCAAGACAGTATTTTAATGAAGCTTTATCTCTTTTTAACGACAATCCTACTCTGAACAATACCAAAGCAAGAACTCTTGCGGAACTGAGTCGTTTGAGTTTGATCGAAGCTCATACTTGTGATGCGCTTGAAATTGCTCATCAATCGCTAGATCTATTTGAGTTGAGTCATGATACTCAAGGTAAAGCTTATGCTCTCAATAATCTAGCCCAGATCTTTGTTATTCAAGGGGAGATTAATCAAGCTGTGGATCTATGGAAAGACTCGTTAGAACTTTATGGCCTTATCAATGACAGCCAAGGTCAGTCCATGGTTCTTAATAATGTAGCTTGTTTTCTTGCTGACAAAGGGAAAACTGGGCAAGCAACTCAGGCATGGCAAATCAATGGGTTCAGAAACCCACATTCGATCTTTGGCTAATCTTGCAAAGGAAAAGGATCACGAGGCATAAGCTAGAACAGACACTTTGCCCGCAACAACTTTTGCCATCTGGATCAACGCTTGAGCTGAGGCTGAATCAGGATCAGCAATCACGATCGGAACCCCTGCGTCACCCCCTTCTCGCAACGCGATCTCTAAGGGAATCCGGCCCAGCAAAGGCACCTGTAATTCACGAGCTGCGGTTTCGCCACCCTCCGATCCAAAAATGTCGTACTGTTTCTCCGGCTGATCAGGAGGAATAAAGTAGCTCATGTTTTCTACAATGCCCAAGATCGGCACATTCAACTGGCGGAACATATTTAATCCCTTGCGGGCATCTAGGAGAGCAACAGGCTGAGGGGTTGTCACGATCACTACACCCGCCAATGGAACCGCCTGACACAACGTTAACTGCGCATCTCCTGTCCCTGGGGGCATATCCACGATCAGATAATCTAACTCTGGCCACTCCACCTGATAGAGAAACTGCCGGATCACTCCGTTCAACATTGGTCCGCGCCACACCACAGGCTGATCTCGCTCGATCAAGAAGGCCATGGAGACGGTATAGATCCCGTAGCTGCTCATTGGGCTGACTCGTTCCGTCCCATCGGGTTCGCGCCGGACATTGAGGCGTTGCCCCTGGAGTCCCAACATTTGCGGCACATTCGGTCCATAAATATCTGCATCCAGCAAGCCAACCCGTGCTCCTGTCTGGGCTAGCCCGATCGCCATATTCACTGCCACCGACGTCTTGCCGACTCCACCTTTGCCACTTGACACGGCAATGATATTTCGGATCCCATCCACCTCTTGCCGATCCGGCAGCGAGGGGCTTTTCGGTGTTTCGGCTGTGACTTCCACATCGATCTGCTCAATCGGAGCCAAGGCCCGGATCGCAGCTTTGCAATCATCAACGATCATCTCTCGCAGGGGACAGGCCGGTGTGGTCAAGACCAGTGTGAATGCAACCCGATCGGGTTCAACCACCACATTCCGGATCATGTTGAGCTCCACCAAACTGCGGCGAAGTTCAGGATCCTCTACCGGACGCAAAGCATTGAGGATGGCAGCTGTATCAAGTGTCGTGGTCATAGAACGATCCGAAGGGTTGAGAGCAAATGGGACAGATCACGAGATCCAGTTTTCAGTGTAATGCAGGTCTAGATCTTCGAGAAACCTTGCTCCGATCCGTTCACAACCCCTCAATTCAGCCAGAAGTTGAAATTCTCATCCTAGAACCTGGTGGGCTTGATCACAGAGGGATCGCAAACTCGCTCGATCCGGAAGTGCAAGACCTGAGTGATCCTTTAACCAGAGCCAGAACTCAATATTGCCTGCAGGTCCGGTGATCGGTGACCAGGTGAGTCCCTGATAGTGCCAGCCTGAGTCAGTGGCGGTTTGGATCACCCGTTCGATCGCTTCGGCTTGAACGAAAGGATCTCGGACTACCCCTTTTTTGCCAACCTGGTGACGGCCTGCCTCAAATTGGGGCTTGATCAGGAGCAACGTTTCACGAGGCGATCGCAGCAGACTCCAGAGAGTAGGCAGCACTTTAGCCAGCGAGATAAAGGAAAGATCCACTGTGCTCAGATCAGGCCACTGTTCCAGAGGGAGATCAGGAGGATAGAGATCCGTTGGGGTGAGATAGCGAATGTTGGTGCGTTCCCGCAGCTGAACACGAGGATCAGTGCGCAGGGACCAGGCCAGTTGACCATAGCCCACATCGATCCCATACACTTTTTGAGCTCCATGCTGCAGCAAACAGTCGGTGAATCCACCCGTTGAGATCCCAGCATCCAGACAGATCCGTTCCGCAATCTTGATCGGGAAGGTTTGGAGCGCTCCTGCCAGTTTCTCCCCGCCTCTAGAAACATAGGCTGGCTTGGCCTGGATCTGGACCTGCAAAAAACCCGATACAGGAGTACCGGGCTTGTCGATCCGTGCGCCATTGATGTAAACCTCGCCCGCCTGGATCGATCGCTGGGCTTGCTGGCGAGAGGGGAAGTAGCCCTGCTCCACCAACCACTGATCAAGACGGGTCCGCGTAGCCATACCAGGGGATCGAAGAGAGCAAGAGGATCAAACCAACTCTAGACATCGGTTTCGCTCAGCTGCTGGCTCATGTAGTCGAAGGGCTCAGCCACAAACTCAAACCCGGCCTCCTCTCCTAACAGCTCCATCACCCGTGTCTTCATGTTCTGGATCCCGATCACCGTTGGCGCGATCGGTACCCCCAGCGAGTTGTAGGTTTCCCGCAGTCCGGCCAGCACCCGCTCATCTAAGACATTGGTGTCACCTGCAACCAGGGCATAGGTAGCATAGCGCAGGTAGTAATCCATGTCGCGCAGGCAAGTGGCATAGCGGCGAGTCGTGTAAGCATTGCCACCGGGACGGATCAGATCGGGCAATTCGGCAAACAGGCCAGATGCTGCGGTTTTGACAATATCGACAGCATTGAGATTAATCGTGTTCACCGCCTGAATCCGCTTCATGCCTGTGGTGAAGTAGCCCTTGAGCGTATCAATCGCATCCCGATCGAGGTAGCGACCGGAGAGGTCATACTGCTTGATCAGGCTAGTGACGGCATCACGCATATCCAAAGCTCCGTGGTTATCGATGAGTGCAGAATCAGTTTTTATCAGGATGATGAGGATCGAGAGCCCTCGCCTGAGGTCACGCCCAAGCAGAAACTCCCCAGATTATCTACCTAAAGGAGTTTAACACGCAGGACGAGATCCCATTCAGTCTGCTCAGGATCGTAGAGTTACTTTACATTAAGCGGACTCTTGCCCTACTCCTCGGACTGATGCTGTCGCCGGATTAAAAACCGCACTTCCTCCAGCAAGATATTAAACCGCTGATCGGATTCCTCATTCCGTCGGCGAAACTCTTCGTTACTCGCTCTCATTTCGGCAAGCGCCTGGGCAATCATTTGATCCTGTCTGGCATTGTCAGCTCTGAGTTCTGCAATAGCCTCTTCCTGGCGTTGGAGGAGCCGATCTTGATTG
>CAZONZ010000322.1:0-4848 GCA_964581005.1 uncultured bacterium | reverse complement strand
TCTGGATCGATGATCCATGCTTCGGGTTCGATGATCCATTCCGATGGCTCGATCAGTCCTGCTTCGGGATCGAAAGTCTGTGTTTCGGGATCTGTCATCCATGCTTTGAGATCGATCACCTATGCTTTGGGATCCAAAGTCTGTACTTCGGGATCGATCAGTCAGGCTTCGGGATCGATCAGTCATTTCGAGGATCTTAGGTCGTGAATCTGGGGAGGGGTGTGATTTTAGGATCTGGAGATCATAAAACTGGCCCGAATGGATGTCTTCTTGGATTAGGATCCCAAGGCTCAGACAACAGGCTCAGATCCAGGGATGATCCTCCTTAGAACCAGTCTCTATAGGTTGGATCGGTTTTCGGTGGAAGGGTTGGAGGTGTTGGGGGAGGATGATCGGGACTTGGAGGGGTGTCGGGATCCCAGGGATCTCCAGGGGCTAGGGATCTGAGATCAAGGGTTAGGTGGGATTGGGGGTGGGGAGGGTGAGGATTGCTTGGGTGCGATGGGGGGGGAGGGTGGCTGCGTATTCAGCGGCGTCCACTGTAGCGGAAACTGACCATCACACAGATCACCCTGCTGCAATGCCATGTCTCCCTGTTGCAATGCCATTTCTGACTAGGGGATCTCCATAGGGTAGATCTCAACGGACGGCAACACACGCGATGTCTTCAGCTTCGGTCTGGAGTTGAACCCAAAACAGCTGGGTAGCACTACTGGTTCCGCTCTGCTGCGAGGAGAACTCTAGCGCTGCTGCTACTGCCGCGATCCCAGCCTTGGCATGTTGCCGATCACACTCACATGCAGCTAACGCTTCAGCCTCCTGATAGAAAGCCATTGCCTCTGCGAATTCTCCAGAGACAGCCGCCTCATAGGCCACTTCAAAGGCATGATCCAGCTCATTCTCGGAGGGTTGATCGGGAGGTGGTGGGTTGAGAAAACGGGTGATCTGCTCACAGTCTTCTGACTCTACAAGCAGATCCGATCCCTTGTCCTCAGGATCTACGTTCTCTTGCACCTGAAGGTGTGGATTATCACTAGCTTGAGTTTGACGAGAGCCAGCCCCTGAACATCCGAGCAGAAGCGTGAACACTAGGGACAAAACGGCGATGGATCTAGGGATCAATGGAGAGTGCTGTACCATGACTGAAGTGACCAACTGGGCTTCGATAGCCTAGCACAACCCGATCATCTGCTGGTGATGAGACAGCTCTGATCTAGGTTGTACTCAGACAATGGGTGGATCTCACTCTAAGATCCCAATTAGGGTTGGCTACAAAGAGGCCAGATACCTCTCGGCCAACGCCGCGATCTCAAACTGCTTGTCATGCCCATTGATGCAGCGCCGAGCCCGAACAAAATCCGTTTTGGATTCGTTGATATAATCCGTGATCTTGCGCCCAGTGAAGGTACCCGTCTTGAATCCATGGACGAGAACAAATAAGGCAACATTAGGATCCATAGCTAGATCAGCATTATTGACTAAATCAACCCCAAGAATAGTAGAGTACTTTTGGTAGTTAGCTTTCCAGGTCAACTGCACATATCCCCGGCCATAGTAAGGATAGTAGCGTCTAATGATGGGGTTGGTGCGCCGCTGCTCCTCTGTCAACCAGAATGCCTCTCGTACCGGCTGAAAGGTCCGAGCTGTCTCATGCTCAACCGTGGCTAGCACATAAGCGATCTGAGTCTTCAACCCAATCCCCACGGAGGTACACTCATACTTGATAGCCTCGATCGTTCCAGCTTTTGTGGAGAAGTCATGAATTTTTCCTTCTCCGATGGCATCCAACTTTTCCTTGAGGATCCCCAACGATCCTGGCCCCACCAGATCGGAGTCTGACTGGAAGATATCGTCCTTAAACTCACTCCAGGCAGTCATGGTCATCGTTCCCACCAAGCCATCCACAGGCCCAGACTGATATCCCAACCGATTGAGTGCAGATTGGAGTTCTTTGATCTGGTCTGCAGACAAGTTATCCAGTGGACGTGCTTCATTGATCTCAAAGAGGGAGACAGAATGGTCTTCTGTGGATACCTGGGCAAGGGCTGGGCGTACATCGAAGGCTGCTAAAGATAATACCGCTAATCCAGCAGATTGCAAAAGCAGATCTCTACGATTCATCAGGAAGGACTCCTTAAGTGATTGCACTTACAGGTTATCATCTACTCAATATGATGATATTAATTACTATTACAAATTCTATTTAGCTGTTAGATCTTAAAAGAAGCTCAGAGGATCATTGTCCCAACAAGGTTTCAGTTATCACCTAAATATCTATACAAAAAATGTATTGGAATCTCTGGAGTATCGTTGGGGTTGCCTGGGGGAGAATGCTTGGTGATCGGCGCAGTACAGTTTGTGAATGATGATCGGTTTGATCGAATAAGCACTTCTCACCGTTTTCTAACCTGCTAGCTCTCTGGACACCTGATCCAACGATTATCGTGAAGAAAAGACTCTCGCCATTGTGCTGTCATGACCTGGAAATTGCACGCGATCCAAAAGCTCTTTACCTATGCTCTGATTGTGATCGCCTTTCTGGCCCTGTGGTTGGGTGGAACCCTGACGTTGCCGGTGGGCCTGGTTTGTATTGCCGTCGGGATCGTGAGCTGGTATTGGGAGCCACCTCGGATCGAGTTTAGTCGCTATGCCTCGATCTGGATGCCGTTGACCGTCTCAATGTTGATTGCACTGGCCTTGATTGCGATTCTGGGCTTGCTCGATCCGTTTGATGCGGCGATCGGGTTGGTGCTCTATCTCGCATTGGCCAAACTCTTTCAACGGGAGCGGGCTGCTGACCATGTCCAGATTATGGTGTTGTCCTTCCTGGTGATGTCGATCGCTACCCTGTTTAACGAAGATATTAGTTTTGGCTTTCTGTTTATTCTCTATGTCATCGTTGGTTTGATCTGCTTCAGTCTTTATCACCTGCGGATCCAGACCGAATTGCATCCTCAAGCTGCTGCTCAAACTCGCTTACTCGGCCCCCAATTTCTAGTCACGATGACCGGGCTAGCCTTGATCGCGCTGGTCGGATCGATTGCCTTCTTCTTTCTGTTTCCCCGGATTGGATTTGGCTTCTTGGCTCAGCAATCCCAGGCCACGGTGATGACAACGGGGTTTTCGGAGGAAGTGGACTTAGGTGATTTTGGTACGCTCAAGTCGGATCCCACGGTTGTGATGCGGATCGAGTTTCCAGATGGGGCTCCCGATCGGCCTTCGACGCTCTATTGGCGAGGACTCAGTTTTGATCTCTATGACGGGGTCAGCTGGCTGCGAACCTTGGATCGACGGGTGTTTATAGAACCAGACTCCCAAGGGCTTGTGACGTTATACGATAGCCCCTTAGCTGAGCGGATACCGATGATCATGACGACAGCTCAAGGGGTTGAGGCCAGACAAACTTCTCTGTCCCAGCAGATTTACTTGGAACCCATTGTCGATTCATCCGCTTTATTTGGTCTCCATCCGTTGCAAGCGGTCCAGCTAACAGCAACAACAGGATCCATCTCAAGGGGCGAACGCCGTTCATTCCGTTCTGAGCGGATCAATCATCTTGAAACAGGGGATGTGTTTCGTCGCGCTGATCGCCGAGGGGGAGCCTATCAATACACAGCGATCAGCGGTTTGCCGAACTGGGATCCGAATCAGCTGCGTCAGGTTTCGCATGAGATCATTTTGGATCGATTGGGATCCATCCAGTCCGAAGCCTATCTGCAGCTCCCTAGCAATCTCAATCCCCAAATTGGAGAACTAGCTGAAACGATCGTCCAGGATCTTGACTCTGACTACGATCGAGCCTTTGCGATCCGGAACTACCTGTTGTCGAACTTTAGCTATACCATTGATCTACCGGATCCGGGCACAGAGCCTCCCCTAGATGCCTTCCTGTTTGACTTTCAACGAGGTCACTGTGAATACTTCTCAACTGCGATGACTATCTTGCTGCGGACTGTGGGGATCCCGGCTCGATCGGTGCATGGATTCTTGGGGGGGCGCTGGAATGAAGCGGAGCAATATTTGGCGGTGCGGAATGCGGATGCTCACTCCTGGACCGAGATCCCGTTTGGTGATTATGGTTGGGTGCCGATCGATGCAACCCCTCCGGCAGCGAATGTCAGTCTGCAAACCAGTTGGACCGATCCATTGGTCAACGTTTACGATGGCCTCCGCTTCCGCTGGACGAAGTACGTGGTCCAATATGATTTGGAAACTCAGGTGGATCTGCTCCAAGAGCTGGGTAAGGCCCTGCAAGAACCCACTTCAGGCTTACGATCCCAAAACTCCTGGAGTGATCAGGTGCGGGATCTGTGGCTGCAGCTGCGAGCGAACTTGCAACAAAACTGGATCCCTAGTCTAGGGATGGCGATCCTGACGGCGATTGGGGGCTGGATCGGACGGCAACGACGGTATCAAACGATCCGATCTCAGGATCTGATCCAGGTGATTCTGCTATCGGGTGTGAATATCGGATTGGTGATCAGTCTCTGGCAACCTCAAGCGGATCCTTTGATTTTACTGACTGCGGCAGGATCCCCTAGTTTGGCCTTTGCCCTGTTGCGCTGGCGTGTCTGGGGCTTCCGTACCGATCGACGATCCTATGTTCAGGGGATCTCACGCCTCTATCAGCAATTACGTCAAGCTGTCACTCAGGCAGGGATCACCCTCAAGCCCTATCAGGGACCCGCTGCCATGATCCAAGTTCTAGAGTCTGCCTCGTTGGTGGAAACGGATCGAGCCATTCGCCTAATCCAACGCTATATGGAAGTCCGGTTTGGCGATCAATCGTTGCGTCCCAAGGAGCTGCAATCCCTCTGGACAGAACTCCGGGATCTGCAACGGCAGTGG
>CAZONZ010000321.1:0-4850 GCA_964581005.1 uncultured bacterium | reverse complement strand
GGGATATAGTCGATTTACCGCAAGTTGCCAAGTTGCTTGACAGTTATCAACAAAGGCGATAGATTGGCCAATTGTGCAATAATTATTACATTATTTTTCCAGGAGTGTTAACTGTGTACTTGTCTGACCACGAAGAATTTGCTGGTCTATTGAAAAAAGAGGGTATTGACTACCTCTACTCTCTCAATATCCGGCACGTTGAGCAGTTAGTTAGTGCTCTATTTGATGACTTAGGTCAGAGAGCCTTTCAGCGACTAGATCTATTTGATACGGACACTCTTCGCCAGTACGCTGAAACATGGGCTAGAGAAGCTGAAGCTAATGCTAATGCTGAACTTGTTGGAGGGCTTACAATCCCGGAAATTAGAAGGTCATCTTATGAAGCTCGGATCAGCTTTATTAATGGCATTCAGATTCACCTGCCTAACTATGACAGCGGTAGGTTTGGTACTCGTTCACGTGACTATTCTAGTTTACTCCAGGGAGTTGGAACAGAATCCTATACCGCTACCTCACCTCAGGATCTTCCACTTTCCCACAGCCTTTATGATGACAAAATGAATGCCCCACTAGCCTTAGATCAGGGCAATCGAGGTACCTGTGTTGCCTTTGCAACTATTGCTGCAGCAGAAAACCTACTTTTCAAGTGTTCTCTAAGAGATAACGAGCCTGGAGCCAAGAAAAGCTTGTCTAAACAGTGGATCTATTACAATGCAAAGCTTGAAGATGAAACCACTGAACATATACCTGGTACAACTCTCAGGTTGATGGCACAGGCTTGTGAGACACATGGATTTGTCTTAGAAGAGAGTCTGTCCTACCAGCCTAATCCTGATGAGCCTCAGGCTTTATGGTTTAGACAATCCCCAGGCTTAGCCAAACTCTCTGATGAGGGCAAGCAGTTACGGTTAACAAAGTATCGTTCCCTTAGGGCAACAGATGTAAGTGGGCTGAAAGCTGCTTTGAGAGATGGCCATTGTCTCATTTCTGTTGTTCCTGTGTATCAACGGGCTTGGCTGTCAGCCTATGTTCGGACGCGAGGAGAAATAGAAATTCCCTTGCAAGATGTCGATAATGGAGAAATCCTAGATGAGAGGTTAGGGTTTCATGCTATCGCCATTTATGGCTATGAAAATACTCCTCTCCAAGCTTCGAGCACAGAAATTCCCCGACCAGGTGGAGGCTACTTTATTTTCCGCAATTCTTGGGGTGAGTCTTGGGGAACTAACCGACGAGAAACTCCGCCGGGATATGGCATGTTACCTTATGCTTACATCCAGCAGCTAGCAGCAGATGCACTCATTTTGGAAGAACTTACCAGATACAACCCATCTAGTCAAGTGATCAAAAAATACCATTTTTAGTTTTTAGTTCCAACTCTGTCCAGTACTCATTGTCTCTTTACCTTCTGATCAAACTTTTTTTGGGCAAGTCATGTCTACTTTCCATCCATCCATTGACCAATATCGGATCCCACTCTCTGAGCAAGATCTTCCCAACTCAGTGTTGTCTCGACTAGTGTCTTACAATATCAGTGATGTGGAGCGATTCCTCAACCTGGCTACAGCTGAGTTTCGAGTCTTGCAGAAAATGCTCGGTGTGTCCTCTGCTGAGTTGGAGGGATATGTTAGCCATGTCCGCTCCAATCACCCTGAAGTATCAGGACAGGGGGTTGAGGCTAGCACAACCTGGAAAGTCCCTCCTTTCGGTGCATCTGCTCCTGACTTAGACACCTATGAAGCATGGGTGAAACAATCAATGGAAGAATATAATCGAGCCAATCGATCCCAAAATCATCCATAGTTGGATTCATACCCAAAAGGTGGCAAAAGACAACAGGCTGGCGGATAACCGAGAAATAGATCCCCTTACATATCTGATTAACTCACGCCAAACCATTGCTATGCTTGCTGTTAATCCCGATCAGGTTTCTAAGGTTACGAGACTAAAACTTCTCCCCGATCCCAAAGTGAAGCTGGCCCTGCTGATCCCCATCTCCAATGATCGGATACCCGTAATCGATCCGGAGTGGACCTAAGGGGGACTGGACTCGTAAACCTGCCCCAATCGATCCACCGTCTCCAGGCTTGCCCCGCAGGAGCCCTGGGTTGCCTGCAACTGCCGATCCACTTCCCAAATCCGATCCGTAGTCAGCAAATAAAACGCCTCCCACAGCACTGAAGAGTGGGAAACGTAATTCCGTGGTGGTCTGTGCATAGCTACGTCCTGAGCCAATGGCCCCTTGAAAGAACCCACGCACACTATCCGATCCTCCAATGGGGAAGGCGTCGTAAGGGGCTAGATCTCCTAAAACGGTCCCTGCTCGGAAGTCAAACGCCAACACTTCTGGGCTGTCGGTTCGAGTTCGCAAAACTTCAATGGGGATGAATGTGCTGTAGGTGGTTTCGATCCGGTTAGCATTCAAGCCATTTTCAAAGATGGCCACTGACTGCTCACTGGAGACCCGAAAGAGCTGGCCTGAAGTTGGGTTCAACCGATTATTACGGGAGTCATTGACCAATCCCATCCGCAAGGTGGTGTAGCTGTCTTGGCCGGAATCGCTAAACGTGATCGGATTGCCCAACTGATCGTAGAGAAACTGCTCGCCATCCCCATCCGTTGCATCAACAAATTGGATCTGTCCCCCTAAGCTGGCCCGCCAGTTATTCCCGATCGGACGTGAAAAGGTTGTTCCTCCTCCCAAGCGATTGATCCGAACCGAACGGCCATTAGGTAACCCGATCCCTTCATCAAAGACGAAGCTGAAACTCTGGCGATTGGCGATATTCACGTTGTAAGAGGTTGGGGTTTCGATCGAGGCAATCCGAGGATCAGTAAAGTTAATGTCAAACAAGGTTTCCTCAGTCCCCACCTGGACGTTGACCCCTACATTTTGATTATTGCCACCCAGGTTTTGCTCCGACACACTCACTCCCCCAAAGACACCCGTTGAGGAGCTGATCCCTGCTGTGGCCCCCAAGGATCCCGTCCGTTTTTCCTCAACATTGACCACAACGACCACCTTTTCAGGATTTTCTCCAGGATCGAGGGCAACGTTAACATCTTGGAAGAGATTCAAATTAAATACTGCTTCGACATCTCGCTGAATTTCGTCTCGATTGAACACCTGACCGGGCTGAGAAACCAACTCACGAGTAATAATAAAATCACGAGTTTGGTTATTGCCCTCGATCCGAATATCCTCGATCTCGCCCTCAGCCAGCTGCAAGGTCACCTGACCGGCTTCAGTCGATCGAACATCCACCACTTTGCCCAAGACATAGCCATTGTCGGCATACCAGGCTTCCAGATCCTGAACCGCAAATTCAAGATCGCCAAAATTGAGGACTCGACCCACCTGATCGCCAAAGAGTTCATCAACCACAGATGCATCTAAAACCGTGGCTCCTTCCGTATCGATCGCCTGGATCACAGGGTTGGGTTGAACTTCAAATGTGACGCGGACACCTAAGGGAGTGTCAGACGGAATCGCCCGGACATCTGCAAAGAACCCGGTCGCAAACACCGCATCAATATCAGTCTGGAGGCGCGAGCGTGTGGTGACATTGCCTGCTTGCGTTTGGATCGCGTCGTAGACAGTATTGACCAGTTCAGGATCATCGGTGCCTTCGATCACAACTTCGGCTACAAGCACTTCAGGCTCTGAGGTTGATTCTGAGGCTCCAGGGGTCGTGGGGGCTTCAGCAGGAGCTTCCCCGCCAGTGCGCAAGTCTAGAGTTCCGGGTTCAGCTTCCGAAAACGTGGGTTGAGCAGGATCGGCTTCAGATTCAGAAGCAGGTGACTGATCCAAGGGTTGAGCAGCAGGATCTTGAATTGGGGTTGCAGGATCTTGGACTGGTGTCGTGGGATCAGCCTGAGCCAGAGCTCCTGCAGGTAAACCCGCAAGCGGCGTCGCATGAACACCTGTTGACAGCACGAACCACAAGGTTCCACACCCGATCCCAATGCAGCATTTCACTCTCATGCTCACCATCCATCTCCCTGCGATTGTCTTGGCCTTTGGAGTTCGTTCTTCGCCGTGATCTTACCTCTGCTTTCTACAACCCATAGGGTCAACTTGTTTGGATCGGCTTGATCCAGTCATTGCCATCAAGGATAGAGTAATGATCACCTCAACCATGCCGAGCTCAGCTCAGCCAATTGCCTGGAATTATATCAGCCTTGACGAAAGCAGGGAGATTCGGTGCCTGCGGGGATGCGCAAATCTGATTAAGACTGCAGATCCCATCAAGATCCAAACTCAGCTTTCCTCGATCGTGACCCGTTGAATCGTAACGGGATTGACTGGGCGATCCTGTGCGCCTGTAGGAGCGGTTGCGATCGCATCGAGAACCGTTTCCCCGCTCAGCAGTTGGCCAAAGATCGTATAGTTAGGGGGGAGGGGATAGTCAGCGTGCATAATAAAAAACTGACTGCCATTGGTATTCGGTCCCGCATTAGCCATCGCTAACGTACCCCGACGATAGGGACGACTCACAGGCTCATCGTTGAAGCGATACCCAGGTCCACCTCGACCCGACCCATCGGGATCACCACCCTGAATCATAAATCCTTTGATCACGCGGTGGAAGATCACTTCATCGTAGAAGTTATCGCGGGCCAAGAACACAAAGTTATTGACCGTTTGGGGCACTTCGTTGGCGAACAGCTCAAGTTGCATCGATCCCGCTGTGGTCTCAATCGTGGCCGTGTAGCGTTTTGCTGGATCAATCGTCAGGGAAGGGGGAGCGTTGTAGGTCTTAGCCATGAGGGAATGCAAGCCAGTGAAACATCTTTCTCTCACCATATCGCTTGCTGGATCCACTCCAGCGGCTAAATTCTAGAGATCA